>DASWTR010000070.1:0-39840 GCA_036402035.1 Sphingomicrobium sp. | reverse complement strand
GCCGGAGCCCTACAAGGGCAAGGGCATCAAATATCGCGGCGAGTATATCTTCCGCAAAGAAGGCAAGAAGAAGTAAGCCATGGCGAAACTCTCTCTCTTCGATCGCCGCCGGCGCCGGGTTCGCACCGCGCTGCGCGCACGCGCCGCGGGCAAGCCCCGCCTGTCGGTCCACCGCTCGGGCAGGCATATCTATGCCCAGGTCATCGACGATGCCGCCGGCAAGACGCTGGTGTCGGCTTCGACCCTGGACAAGGATTTGAAGGGCAAGGCCAATGCCACCCGCGAGGGCGCGGCCGAGGTCGGCAAGACCCTGGCCGAGCGCGCCAAGAAGGCGGGCGTGTCCGCGGTTGTGTTCGACCGTGGCGGCTTCCTGTTCCATGGCCGGGTGAAGGCCCTGGCCGATGCCGCCCGCGAAGGCGGATTGGAGTTCTAAATGGCTGACGAAAAAGAAACCGGGCAGACCCCGCCGGCGGAGCAGGTTGCAACGCCGCAGGTCGAAACGCCGATCGAGGCAACCCCGGCCGCTGACACTGAAGTCGCGGTCGAGGGACGTGGCCCGCGTGGCCCCCGTGGTGGCCGAGGCCGCGGCGGCGGCGGTGGTCGCGACAATCGCGGCGGCAATCGTGGCCGGCGTGACGACCGCCGTGGCGGCCGTGGCGGCGACGACGAGGGCGGCGAGGAGCTGATCGAGAAGCTGGTCCACATCAACCGCGTCTCGAAGACGGTGAAGGGCGGCAAGCGCTTCGGCTTCGCCGCGCTGGTCGTGGTTGGCGACGGCAAGGGCCGCGCCGGCTTCGGTCATGGCAAGGCCCGCGAAGTGCCCGAGGCGATCTCCAAGGCGACCGCGGCGGCCAAGAAGGCCATGATCCGCGTCCCGCTGCGCGACGGTCGCACGCTGCACCATGACGGCAAGGGCCACTTCGGTGCCGGCAATGTCGCGGTTCGCGCCGCTCCGGCCGGTACCGGCATCATCGCCGGCGGCCCGATGCGCGCCGTGTTCGAGAGCCTGGGCGTCGCTGACGTGGTCACCAAGTCGGTCGGCACGTCCAACCCCTACAACATGATCCGCGCGACCTTCGAGGCGCTCAAGGATCAGACCAGCCCCCGCTCGGTCGCGCAGCGCCGCGGCAAGAAGGTTGCAGAGCTCCTCGGCCGTGGCGGCATGGACAAGGGCGAAGCGGAAGCGACCGCCGAAGCGGTCACGGAGTAATCAGTGATGGCCAAGATCAAGATCACCCAGACCGGATCGCCGATCCGCCGTCACAAGACCCAGCGGGCGACCCTGGTCGGCCTGGGCCTCAACAAGATGCATCGCACGGTTGAGGTTGAGGCGACTCCGGAAGTGCTCGGCCAGGTGCGCAAGGTCGCGCACCTCGTGAAGGTCGAAGACTAGGCTTTAGCCCTCTCCCCTTGGGAGAGGGTTGGGTGAGGGCGATCATCCTCACCCTTCCGCCCCTTCGGGGCTCCCTCCCTCTCCCACGGGAGAGGGATAGCGCGACAAAAGCGAAAGCGAGTGCAGACATGACCATCAAGATCAACGAACTCCGCGACAATCCCGGTGCCCGTAAGGGCCGCGTCCGCGTCGGCCGCGGCATCGGCTCGGGCCTGGGCAAGACCGGCGGCCGCGGCCAGAAGGGCCAGAAGAGCCGCTCGGGCGTCTCGATCAAGGGCTTCGAAGGCGGCCAGATGCCGCTCCACATGCGGCTGCCGAAGCGCGGCTTCAACAATATCTTCGCCAAGGATTATGCCGAGGTGAACCTGGGCGCGGTCCAGAAGCTGATCGACGCCGGCAAGCTCGACGCCAAGAAGCTGCTCGACCATGACGCCCTGAAGGCCGCCGGCCTGGCGCGCGGCGGCAAGGACGGCGTCCGCCTGCTGGGCAAGGGCGAGTTCAAGGCTAAGGCCAGCTTCAAGGTGGCCGGCGTGTCGAAGGGTGCGCGCGAGGCGGTCGAGAAGGCCGGCGGTTCGATCGAGCTGATCGAGCGCAAGGACCCGGCCCAGCTGGCTGCCGCCAAGAAGGGCAAGGCGCGCGAAGCGCGGATCGCCGACAAGGCGGCCAAGTCGAAAGCTTAACAACCGGGCGCAATGCACTATATCGGGCGGCGGGGGGCTCCAGGCCCGTCGCCGCCTGAATTTTTCTAGGGAACATCGATGGCATCCGCAGCCGAACAACTGGCCGCCAATATTTCGCTTTCGACCTTCGCCAAGGCGACCGAGCTCAAGAAAAGGCTCTGGTTCACCCTTGGCGCGCTGGTCCTGTTCCGGCTGCTGTCGTTCGTGCCCATTCCCGGCATCGATCCGCGCGCCCTGGCGTCGCTGTTCCAGACGCAGCAGGGCGGCGTGCTCGATTTCTTCAACACCTTTTCGGGCGGCAGCCTGGAGCGCATGTCGATCATCGCGCTCGGCGTCATGCCCTACATCACCGCCTCGATCGTCGTTCAGCTCGGCGCCTCGCTGTACGAGCCGTGGAAGGCGCTGAAGAAGGAAGGCGAGACGGGCCGCAAGAAGCTCAACCAATATACTCGCTACCTGACCGTCGCGCTGACCACGGTGCAGGGCTATTTCATCGCCGTCGGCCTCGAGGGTCTGGCCGCGACCCAGGGCATTTCCGCGGTGGTTCAGCCCGGTCCGCTGTTCCGCATCGCCGCGACCGTCAGCCTGGTCGGCGGTACCTTGTTCCTGATGTGGGTCGGCGAGCAGATCACCAGCCGCGGCATCGGCAATGGCGTCTCGCTGATCATCATGGCCGGCATCGTCGCCTCCATGCCGCGCACGCTGGCGCAGCTGTTCGAGGGCGGCCGTACCGGCACGATGGACCCGGTGGTGGTGCTCGGCATCGTTGCCGCGGTGATCGGCTTGGTGCTGTTCATCTGCTTCATGGAGCGCGCCCAGCGCCGCGTCCTGATCCAATATCCCAAGCGGCAGACCGCGCGCGGCATGATGCAGCAGGAGCGCAGCCACCTCCCGCTGAAGCTCAACACCGCCGGCGTGATCCCGCCGATCTTCGCCTCGTCGCTGCTGCTGATGCCGCTGACCGTACTGCAGTTCAGTGGTGCCAATGCCGCCGCGCCGGACAGCAGCTCGAGCGACTGGCTGATCACCATCAGCACCTATCTGCAGCATGGCGCGCCGCTCTACCTGGCGCTCTATGCCGCCGGCATCGCCTTTTTCTGCTTCTTCTACACCGCGGTGCAGTTCAATTCGGAAGAGACGGCGGAGAATCTCAAGCGCCACGGCGGCTTCATCCCGGGCATCCGCCCGGGTAAGGCGACCGAGCAATATTTCGACTATCTGCTCAACCGCATCACGGTCATCGGCGCCGCCTATCTGGTGCTGATCTGCCTCATCCCTGAAATCGCGCTCAGCCAGGCGGGCATCGCCTTCTATCTCGGCGGCACCAGCCTGCTAATCGTGGTCAACGTCACCATGGACACCGTCAGCCAGATCCAGAGCCACTTGATCGCGCACCAATATGGCGATCTGATCAAGAAGGCGAAGCTGAAGGGCGGGCGTCGCCGCTAGTCGGGGCGCGACAGGGGAGAGTTTTCGTGGACATCATCCTGTTGGGCCCACCGGGGGCGGGCAAGGGCACTCAGGCCAAGCGGCTCGAACAGAGCCGGGGCATGATTCAGCTGTCGACCGGCGACATGCTACGCTCAGCCCGTGAGGCGGGCACGCCGGTCGGCTTACGCGTCCGCGAAGTGATGGACCGGGGCGAACTGGTCAGCGACGCGATCGTTTCGGCGCTGATCGGCGAGCATCTCGACAGCGCCGGCGGCAAGGGCGCCATCTTTGACGGCTATCCGCGAACCTGCCCGCAGGCCGAGGCGCTGGAGCTGCTGCTCGACGAGCGCGGGCGGCGGCTCAACCATGTGATCGAGCTCGTCGTCGACGAGGAAATGCTGGTCGAACGCATCACCGGCCGCTTCACCTGTGGCAACTGCGGCGCCGGCTACCATGACCGGTTCCACCTGCCGAAGGTGGAGGACACCTGCGACGTCTGCGGGCACCACGAGTTCAAGCGTCGCCCGGACGACAATGAGCAGACCGTCCGCACCCGCATGGCCGAATATCGCGCCAAGACCGCGCCGATCCTCCCCTTCTACGAAGAGAAGGGCCTGGTCCGCCGCGTCGACGGCATGGCCAGCGTCGAAGAAGTCGCCGCGGCGATCGACGATATTCTGGATAGCTAGACTCCAGTCGCATTTCCCTTCACCGTTCGTGTCGAGCGTAGTCGAGACACGTTGGCGCAGCGGTCCCTCGACTTCGCTCGGGACGAACGGAGGTGGGGCATGCGTATCGTTCTGTTTGGACTCCTTCTTTCAATCGCCACACCAGCTGCGGCCTCGGTAGTGAGTGCCGGCGAGCATGGTTTCGAAGTCCAGAACAGCGTCAATCTCGTGATCCCGCAGGAACAGGCCTTCGCCGCCTTCGGCCAGGTCGGCCAGTGGTGGAACAAGGACCATACCTATTCCGGGGACGGCAAGCGGATGAGCCTGCAACTGCGTCCCGGCGGCTGTTTCTGCGAGCCACTCGATAATGGGGGTGGCATCGAGCATATGCGCGTCACCTTTATCCAGCCGGGCGAGCGGATCGTCCTGACGGGAAGTCTGGGACCGCTACTGTATGAGGCCACGTCCGGCGTGATGGACGTCAAATTCGAACGGATCGCCGGCGGATCGCGAGTCACCATGAACTATCGCGCGGCTGGCTTCGCCAAGGGCGGGGCGGCGGGGATGGCGCCGCTAGTCGATCAGGTGCTGGCGGAGCAGATGAAACGCTACCGTGTCTATGCCGCCGCCGCGCCCAAGCCGGATACGCTCAGGCCCTAGGCTCTGACCAGCGTCACCGTCCGCCAGGCCGGCGTGTCGGCGGTGGGCATATGATCCTCATATTCGATTTCCCGCCAGCGCTCGGACGAGCGAAGGTCTGGCATCGATACGTCCCCGTCGACTTCCGCGATCACCTCGGTCAGCTCGATCTTGTCGGCGATCGGTTCGAACAGCTCGAAGATCGCCGCGCCGCCAATGACCGAGATCGGCTCGTCGCCGGCCGCCTGAATGGCGCTGTCCACATCATGCACGATTTCCACGCCGTCGACCCGCCAATCCTGGTCGCGCGTCATGACAATATGGCGCCGGCCGGGAAGAACCCCGGGCAGGCTGTCGAACGTCTTGCGGCCCATGATCATCGCCGTGCCCATGGTCAGCCGTTTGAAGCGCTTGAGATCGCCGGGGATGTGCCAGGGTAGACCACCATCCTTCCCAATCACGCCGTTGATAGCGCGGGCAAGGACGATGGTGATCGGGGGGCGGGGCATGACCGAGACCCTTAAACCCCAAAGGAACCGCTAGCAAACCGGCCTCGTTGAGCGGCTCGACAGGGAGGACAAAGCGATTGGCCGAGGCCCGCCACGATCATGTCGCGACGACGAACCGCCACTATGCCGGAGCGCTGGCCCGCGCCTTCGCCGGAGCCCTGATCTTCAGCCTGCCGCTGCTGCTGACCATGGAGATGTGGTGGCTTGGCTTCTACCTGGAGCCGTGGCGGCTGATGCAGTTCATGCTCGGCAATGTGCTGCTGCTTTACGGTTTGTCGCACGTCGCGGGCTTCGAAGAATCGCATAATTGGGCGGACGACATCCTGGACGCCTTTTCCGCGTACCTCGTCGCCACCGTCACCGCGGCGGCGGTGCTGACGCTGATCGGCGCGCTCCGCCCCCAGATGACGCTGGGCGAAGCCGCGGGAATGGTGGCCATCCAGTCGGTCCCGGCCAGCTTCGGGGCGATGATCGGTGCCAAGCTGCTCGGCGAAGGCGAGGAGATCGAAGCGACCGAACGGTGGCGCGAGACCTACAGCGGCGAGTTGTTCCTAATGCTGGCCGGCGCGCTGTTCCTCAGCTTCACCGTGGTTCCGACCGAGGAAATGATCCTGATCGCCTTTCAGATCGACCCCTGGCACGCGCTGGCGACGATGGCCGCGTCGCTGCTCTTGCTCCACGCCATTCTCTACCTGGTCGGTTTCGAGGGGCAGGAGCGACGGATCGGCCACGGGCATGGGCGCGCCTTGCTGTTCCACAGCCTGCCCGGCTACGCGATCGCGCTGCTAGCCGCGGGCTACATGCTGTGGACGTTCGGGCGGCTCGACGGGCTCGATCTCGGCCATGCGGCAATGGCGATCGTGGTCGTCGCTTTCCCAGCCTCTATAGGTGCGGCGATCGCCCAGGTGGTGATCTGATGGCCAAGCCCTCGTCGCGGAAAGATCCGATCCCGGCGCTCGAGTGGATCGCGGCCGCGCTCGGCCTCTTGGTCTTCCTCGGTCTCATAGCCGTACTGATCCGCGAGGCCGTGACCGGCGGCTCGGACGACGTGCCAAGGCTGTCGGCGCGGGTCGAGTCAGTCACGCCGGTCGCCGACCATTATGTCGCTCAGATCGTGATCGCCAATGCCTCCGGCCAGACCGCAGCAGCGGTTCAGGTGGAGGGTAAGCTGGGGGACGAAACCGCCACAGCAACGTTTGACTATGTGCCCGGCAAGTCCGAGGCGAGGGGCGGCTTGTTGCTCAAATCCGATCCGCGCGCTGGCCTGGAGATATCTGTGGTCGGATACGAGCTTCCCTAAGGCCGCCGGGGGACCTAAACCTCCTACGATGGCCATCGAGCAGCTGATCGCGGCAGTAAAGGGGCGCTTCGGCGATCGGGCCGTGCTGACCGGCCCGGCCGATATCGAGCCCTGGCTGACCGACTGGCGCGGCCGCTGGCGCGGCGAGGCAGCAGCAATCCTTCAACCCCAGTCCACCGAGGAAGCGTCGGCAATGGTCGCGTTGGCGGCCGAGGCTGGCGTTCCGCTGGTTCCCCAGGGCGGCAATACGTCGATGGTCGGCGGCGCAACGCCGCCCGAAGACGGATCGGCGCTAATTCTGTCGTTGCGGAGGATGAACCGCGTCCGTTCGATCGACGTGGCGGCGATGCGGGCGGAGGTCGAGGCCGGGGTGATCCTCCAGCATCTCCACGAAGCGGTGAGCGACGAAGGGTTGCGCTTTCCGCTGACGCTGGGCGCCAAGGGCAGCGCGACGGTCGGCGGGCTGATCTCGACCAATGCCGGCGGGACTCAGGTGCTTCGGTTCGGGACGATGCGCGGGCTGGTCGACGGGCTGGAAGCCGTGCTGCCGGATGGGACCGTTCACAGCGGCCTGTCGGGCCTCAAGAAGGACAATCGCGGATATAGCCTCGATCAGCTGCTGATTGGGGCAGAGGGCACGCTCGGCATCGTCACCGCTGCGCGACTCAAGCTGTTCCCGGCAGTCCATTCGCGCAGCGTGGCCTGGGTGGGGCTGGAAAGCCCGCAGGCAGCGTTGGACGTTCTGCGGGCGCTTCAAGCCTCGACCGACCGGATCGAGGGCTTCGAGATTCTGCCGCAGGAGTCGCTCGCCGCCGTGCTGGATCATGTTGCCGGCACCCGCAATCCGCTGGACGGCGAGCATCCGTGGCATGCACTGGTCGAAGCGACGGCCGACGGCGCGGATACCGAGCAGCCGTCCGACCTTCTGGTTCGCCTGCTGACCCCGATGATCGAACGAGGCTTCATCGGCGACGCTACCATCTCTGCCAGCGAGGCGCAGGCCGAGGCCTTCTGGCGCATCCGCGACAGCCTGTCGGAGGCGGAGCGGGCGGCTTTCGGCCCGGCGACACAGCATGACATTTCGGTGCCGGTGGACAGCATGCCGCGGTTCATGGCCGAGGCGGCCGCCGAGATGGAACGGGCTTTCCCCGGTACCCTCGCATCCGGTTTCGGCCATCTTGGCGACGGCAATATCCATTTCCACGTGCGCGCCGGAACGCGCGGCGGTCCCGACTGGCTGCACCAGGAGGGTCCGGCGGTCGAGCGGCTCCTTCACGACCTCGTCACCGCAGCCGGAGGGTCGATCTCGGCCGAACACGGCATCGGTCAAATGAAACGGGAAGAGCTGGAGCGGCTTTCGCCCGAGCGGGTGCGCCACCTCAAGGCGATCAAGGCTGCGCTCGATCCCAACTGGTTGATGAACCCCGGCAAACTGGTCGGTTAGCGGCTACAGGCTCCAGTAGCGGATGTCGCGACGAAGCGAGCCCGGATCGAGTCGCGATTTGACGTCGATGACCACACCGCTGTCGGCGATCATGTCCGATATCGCCGCCGCATCGAGCCGTTCATAGTGACGGTGTGGCACGGCGAGGATCAACGCGTTGAGGTCGCGCAATCGGTCCAGGTCGGACAATTGCACGCTATATTCCGCTTGCGTTGCTTCGGGCGGGGCCATCGGGTCGTGCACCAGCGGCTCGAGTCCATAGCTCCGCAGCTCGCGATAGACATCGATGACCTTCGAATTGCGAATGTCCGGGATATTCTCCTTGAAGGTGAGGCCAAGGATCCCGACCTTTAGCTTCTTCAGCGGGACGTCCTGGTCGGCCAATAATTTCAGCAGGTTCTGGGCGATGTAGGAACCCATGCCGTCGTTGATCCGGCGGCCCGACAGGATCACTTCCGGTCGATAGCCGAGCTCCTCCGCCTTGGCGGTCAGGTAATAGGGGTCGACCCCGATGCAGTGGCCGCCGACCAGCCCTGGCTGGAAATTGAGGAAGTTCCACTTAGTGGCCGCCGCGGCGAGGACGTCGGCCGATCGGATTCCGACCAGTTCGCAGATTTTCGAAATCTCGTTCATCAGCGCGATGTTCACGTCGCGCTGCGTGTTTTCGATCACCTTGGCCGCTTCGGCGACCTTGATCGACGGTGCCTGATGGATGCCCGCCTCGATGATCGCGCCATAGATTGCCGACAGGCGTCCCAGCGTCTCCTGATTCTGGCCGGCAACCACCTTAGTGATCTTCTCGATCGGGCGTTCCTTGTCGCCGGGATTGATCCGTTCGGGGCTGTAGCCGAGCGTGAAATCGATCCCGCAAACAAGCCCTGAGGCCCTCTCGAGCGCCGGGCCGCACACCTCCTCGGTTGCGCCGGGGTAGACGGTGCTTTCGAACACCACGATCGCACCCGATGCCATCACGCGCCCGATGGTCTCGCAAGCCGCCAGCACCGCACGGAAATCCGGCCGGTTGGCATCGTCGATCGGGGTGGGAACGGTGACGATGTAGACGGTACGACTCGCAAGGTCTGCTGGGTTTTCTGTCAGCTCCAACGCGCTGTCGCGCAAATCGGCGGTCGACACTTCATGAGTGACGTCTTCGCCCCGGCGCAGCTCCGCGATCCGGCGCTTGCTGGTATCGAAGCCGACCGTATCGAACTTCCGCGCCAGCGCCACCGAGAGCGGCAGTCCGACATAGCCCAAGCCGACGACGGCGATCCGCTACTCGTGCATTCGGCAAGGGGTAGCGAAGGGGCGACCGCTTAGGCAATCTCGGCTCAACCGAAAATTGGCGCGCCCGGCAGGATTCGAACCTGCGACCTCATGCTTAGAAGGCACGTGCTCTATCCAGCTGAGCTACGGGCGCGCGATCAATCGGGCTTATGCATCGGCGTGAAGCGCCGCAAGGCCGAACGGCCGCCCGAGCTATTGCTGAAAAATCAGGCGACCGTTTCCAGCAGCCCTTCGAACAAGCGTCTTCCGTCGGTGTTGCCGTGAGCCGGCTCGAGCGCGCGCTCGGGGTGGGGCATCATGCCGATTACATTGCCCTGGGCATTGAGAATGCCGGCGATGTTGCGCGCCGACCCGTTGACCTCGCCGGTGTAGCGGAAGGCGACGCGGCCTTCGCCTTCCAGCCGGTCCAGCGTCTCGGCATCGGCCTGGTAATTGCCGTCGTGATGGGCGACGGGGATGCTGATTTCCTCACCGGCCCGATAGGCGGCGGTGAAGATCGACTGGCTGTTCTCGACCTTGAGGCCGACAGAACGGCAGACAAAATGGAGCCCAGCGTTGCGCATCAGCGCGCCGGGCAGCAGCCCCGCCTCGGTCAGCACCTGGAAGCCGTTGCAGACGCCCAACACCGGAACGCCTCTGCCGGCGGCTTCGCTGACGGCCTGCATGATCGGCGAGCGCGCCGCCATCGCCCCGGACCGTAGATAATCGCCGTAGGAAAAGCCGCCGGGGATCGCGACCAGGCCGGTGCCTTCGGGCAGCTCGGTCTCGCGGTGCCAGACCATCGCCGGAGCGCGGCCGGTGACAGCCTCGATCGCGACGGCCAGGTCGCGGTCGCAATTGGAGCCGGGGAAGACGAGGACCGCGCTCTTCATGCCGTTTCCATCCGTTCGATCCGGAAATTCTCGATCACCGTATTGGCCAGCAGCTTGCGGCACATGTCGGCGATCTGGTCGTCGCTGGTGCCTTCCGCCAGGTCGAGCTCGATCAGCTTCCCGGCGCGGACGTCCTGCACGCCGTCGAAGCCGAGGCCTTCGAGCGCGTGGTGGATCGCCTTGCCCTGCGGGTCGAGAACGCCGGGTTTCAGGGTGACGAACACGCGCGCTTTCATCGGCCTCGCCTTTTCGGATTGCGGTTGGCGGGCCCTATGCCGCGAGGGCGCGGCTGGGGCAAGCTTTACCGAATATTTACCTCTTTTGGGCTTAGGATGGCACGCCGGCGCGTGTAGGCCGGCAAGCAAGGGGGAGCCGGACATTGATCGTTGGCCTTGCCGCAATGATGTTCGTCTGGCTGTTCGGCTGGGGGCAGGATTATTTCCATTGGTCCGATCCCAATGGCAAAATTCAGCTCGCTTTGTTCACCTCCTTCATCCTCGGCATCATCTGCGGCTTCAAAACCAAGCAGTGACCCGGCCGCGGCGCCGCGCTAGGGCGGCGCGGTGAACAAGCTGCCGCCCTACGCCCGATTGCTCAATCTTCGCACCGAGGATCAGGACGGCGCGCTTCGCTTCGTCATGCCGTTTCACGACGATGTGGTCGGAAGGCCCGGGTTCCTTCATGGCGGTGCAATCGCCGGCCTGCTCGAGTTCGCTGCCTTCACCGCCTTGACCCGCGCGATCGGCGAGGAAGCGGTGACCAAGAAACCGATTACCGTGACCGTCGACTATATGCGTGGCGGCACCCCGCAGGACACTTATGCCGAAGCGATCGTCGAGCGGCTAGGCAAGCGCGTCGCCAATGTCGAGGCATTCGCCTGGCAGGGCGAGCGTGGCAAGCCGATCGCCTCGGCGCGGATCAACTTCCTGCTGGAACGTCAGTAACCGCTGAGCTCCGCGACCCGATTTGCATGGAAACGCGGGCTCCCGAACAGCTCGCCCAGCACCGCCTCGCGCTTCATGTAAAGGCCGATGTCATGCTCGTCGGTCATGCCGATGCCGCCATGCATCTGCACGCCCTCCTGGACGGCCAGCGCCGCAACGCGGCCGGCCTTGGCCTTGGCAACCGAGACGAACAGTTCGGCCTTCTCATCGCCGGCATCGAGCAATTGCGCCGCCTTGAGTGCGGCTGCGCGGGCGATCTCGATTTCGCCGTAGAGATGCGCGGCGCGGTGCTGGAGCGCCTGGAACTCGCCGATCAGCCGGCCGAACTGCTTGCGCTGCTTCAGATATTCGAAGGTCATTTCCGACGCGCCGGCTGCCACGCCGACCAGCTCCGCAGCGGCGCCGGCTCGCCCAGCATTCAGGGCACGCGACAGGAGCCCCCAGCCACCGTCGACCTCGCCAACAACCGCGTCGGCGTCGACCGCGACATCGTTGAAGCTGAGCCGCGCCGCCTTGCTGCTGTCCGCCAGCGTTGCCGTGTCGACGCCGAGGCCCGCCGCGCCCTTTCCGACCGCGAACAGGGTCAGTCCGTCGGTCTCGCCCGGCGATCCAGCGGTACGCGCGGCCACAAGAATTAGGTCAGCGCTGTTGCCGTGGACGACAAACTGCTTGGCGCCATTCAGCAGGAACCCATTACCCTGCCGCTTCGCCTCCAAGGAGACTTGCCGCGGATCATGGTGCTTGCCTTCGTCCACCGCCAGCGCCGCAACCGTCTCACCGGCGAGAATGCCCGGGAACCAGCGATCGGCCTGGGCCGACCCTTCGAGCGCCCGGACCGCGACGACCGCGGTGGTGAGAAAGGGCGACGGCGTCAGGTTGCGTCCCACCTCTTCCAGCACTAGCTCCGCCTCGACCGCGCCGAGGCCGGCGCCGCCCTGGCTCTCCGGGATGAGAATACCGGTGAGGCCGAGCTCGGCGAATTGCTTCCACAGCTCCGTGCCGTAGCCGTCGGTACAGCCGGTATCGCGCCAGTGGCGCAACTGCTTCTTGATCGCGCCTTCCTCGGCCATGAACGGCCGCACCGTGTCCTGGAGGAGCCGCTGGTCTTCGGTCAGGATCATGTCAGGCTCCCGGCAGGCGGAGAATGTGCTTGGCGACGATGCCGAGCTGGATTTCGCTCGTCCCGCCCTCAATCGAATTGCCCTTGGAGCGGAGCCAGTCGCGCGCCGGCTTGCCGCCCCGCGACCGCTCGCTGTCCCATTCGAGCGCGTCGCTGCCGCCGGCGGCCATCACCAGCTCGTTGCGGCGCTTGTTGAGCTCCGTCCCGGCATATTTCATCATCGAGGGCAGGGCGGGGTGCGCCTCGCCGGCCTTCAGCTGGTCGATGAACCGCTCGCTCATCGCCGCGAAGGCCAGGGCGTCGACGTCGAACGCCGCGATTTCGGCGCGCAGGAGCGGGTCTTCGGGCTTGGTGACCGGCCCCAGCGTCACGCCCGACGCGCCGGTGCCGATGCCCGAGCCAAGTCCCATGCCGCTGATCATCTCGCGCTCATGGCCGAGCAGATATTTGGCAACGTCCCAGCCCTTATTCTCCTCATGGACCAGCTGGTCCTTGGGCACCTTCACATCGTCGAAGAATGTCTCGCAGAAGGGCGACGAGCCACTGATCAGTAGGATCGGCTTGGTCGAGACGCCCGGGCTTTCCATGTCGAACAGCAGGAAGCTGATCCCGCCATGCTTGGACTCGCTCGAAGTGCGGACCAGGCAGAAGATCCAGTCGGCTTGGTCGGCATAGCTGGTCCACACCTTTTGGCCGTTGACGAGATAATGATCGCCCTTGTCCTCCGCTTTGGTCTGGAGGCCGGCGAGGTCAGAGCCGGCGCCCGGTTCGGAATAGCCCTGGCACCAGCGTGTTTCGCCGCGGGCGATCTCGGTCAGGAAGCGCTTCTTCTGCGCCTCATTGCCATATTTTAGCAGCGCCGGGCCGAGCATCGAGATGCCGAAGCTGGTCAGCGCCGGCCGGCAGCCGAGCGCGGCCATTTCCTCCTTGAGGACCTTGGCTTCGGCCGGGCTCAGGCCCCCACCGCCATATTCCTCGGGCCAATCGGGCACCGTCCAGCCGCGCGACGCCATGACGTCGAGCCATTGCTTCTGCGCGGGAGACTGGAACTCGAAATGGCGGCCGCCCCAGCAAAGGTCCTTTTCGCCCTTCATCGGCTGGCGCATCTCGGGCGGGCAATTGGCCTCCAGCCAGGCGCGGGTTTCGGCTCGGAAAGCTTCCAAATCTGCCATCAATCTTGCCTCTGGCTGTCGAGAGTCCTAGCGCCGTTGTGGAACCGGAAAGCGGGTCCGCGCAAGGGAGCGGTCGGCAATGGATTTTGACCTTACGGAACGTCAGGCTTTTTTCCGCGACCGGGTCCGCCAGTTCATCGACGCCAATGTCCGTCCGCGAGTCGCGGACTATAAGAAAGAGATCGATTCCGGCGATCGCTGGCAGCCGCTGCAGCTGATCGAGGAGCTGAAGCCCAAGGCCCGCGAGGCCGGCCTGTGGAACCTGTTCATGCCACCCGGCGGCGCGCTCCAGCATGTCGATGAGAGCTTCGAATTCGAGGGCGAGCAGCTGACCAACCTCGAATATGCGCTGTGTGCCGAGGAAATGGGGCGCATCCTCTGGTCGGCCGAGGTGTTCAACTGCTCCGCGCCCGACACCGGCAATATGGAGGTACTCCACCGATACGGCACGCGCGAGCAGAAGGAACAGTGGCTGGCGCCCCTGATGCGGGGAGAAATTCGCTCGGCCTTTCTGATGACCGAGCCCGGGGTTGCTTCCTCGGACGCGACCAATATCGAATGCCGCATCGACCGCGACGGCGATGACTATGTCATCAACGGCCGCAAATGGTGGTCGTCGGGAGCCGGCGACCCGCGCTGCAAGGTCGCCATCCTGATGGGCAAGACGGACACCGAAGCGCGCAAGCATCAGCAGCAATCGATGATCCTGGTGCCGATGGACGCAGCGGGAATTACGGTTGAGCGCTTCCTGAGCGTCTATGGCTACGATGATGCCCCGCACGGCCATATGGAGATTGAGCTCAAGGATGTCCGCGTGCCTGCGTCCAACCTGCTGCTCGGCGAGGGCAGGGGGTTCGAGATTGCCCAGGGCCGCCTGGGTCCGGGCCGCATTCACCATTGCATGCGCACCATCGGCGCGGCCGAGGAGGCGCTCGACCTGATGTGCCGCCGGCTCCAGTCGCGCACCGCTTTCGGCAAGCGCATCTCCGAGCATAGCGTGTGGGAGCAGCGCGTGGCCGAAGCGCGGATCGAGATCGACTGCACGCGCCTGCTCTGCCTCAAGGCGGCGGATTTGATGGACAAGGCCGGCAACAAGGCGGCCAAGGTCGAGATCGCGATGATCAAGGTCAAGGCCCCGCGCATGGCTCTGAGGGTGATCGACGATGCGATTCAGGCGTTTGGCGGGGCCGGCGTCAGCCAGGACACGCCGCTTGCGGCAAGCTGGGCCGGGATCCGCACCTTGCGGCTCGCGGACGGACCGGACGAAGTGCACAACCGTTCGATCGCGTTGATCGAATATGCCAAGCATGCGGAGGCGGTGTCGTGAATTGTCCCCGCCTGTTCGACCTGACCGACAAGGTCGCGATCGTCACCGGATCGTCGCGCGGCATCGGACTGGCCATCGCCGCCGCCCTGGCGGAGCACGGCTGCAAGGTCGTCATTTCCAGCCGCAAGCAGGATGCGTGCGACGAGGTTGCTCATGCGATTAATGCGCAGCACGGCGAGGGCAGGGCGATTGCGGTCGCGGCCAACATTTCGAGCAAGGAAGACCTGCACCGTCTGGTCGATGAGACGCGCAGGGCGTTCGGCCGGATCGACGTGCTGGTCTGCAACGCCGCGTCCAACCCCTATTACGGGCCGATGGCGGGGATCAGCGACGACCAGTTCCGCAAGATCCTCGACAATAACGTCATTGCCAACCACTGGCTGATCTCGATGGTCGCGCCGGAGATGCTGGAGCGCGGTGAAGGGTCGATCATCATCGTCAGCTCGATCGGCGGCCTGACCAGCTCGACCATGATCGGTGCCTACAACATCTCCAAGGCGGCGGACTTCCAGCTGGCCCGCAATCTGGCGGCCGAGTTCGGGCCGAAAGGCGTGCGGGTGAATTGCATCGCGCCGGGGCTGGTGAAGACCGATTTCGCGCGGGCGCTGTGGGAAAATCCGGACACGCTGAAAGCGGTAACCCGCTCGACGCCGCTGCGCCGCATCGGCGAGCCTCATGAGATCGCCGGCGCGGCGGTTTACCTCGCTTCGCCCGCCTCGACCTTCATGACCGGCCAGACGATGATCGTTGATGGCGGCAGCACGATCGGGGTGGGGCTGTGAATCCCTCCCCCCTCGGGAGAGGGCGACTCGGCGAAGCCGAGCGGGGTGAGGGCGACCGATCATCCTCACCCTTCCGCCGCTTCGCTGCTCCCTCCCTCTCCCAAGGGAGAGGGTAAATGCGCCTTGCCGGCAAAATCGCCATCATCACCGGCGCCGGCTCCGGCATTGGCAAGGCGACAGTCGAGCTGTTCCGGCGTGAGGGCGCGACGGTGATTGGCGCCGACCTCCGCGGCGCCGACTTCGAATGTGATGCAGGCGATGAGGACCAGGTCGAAGCGCTGGTCACCCAAACGGTCCGCGATCACGGCGGGCTCGACATCTTCTTCGCCAACGCCGGCATCTCCGGCGGCTTCGCCAGCCTTTTCGAGCAGGACGCAGACGACTGGTCGGAAATCCTTCGCGTCAACCTGATCGGGCCGTTTCTGGCGATCAAATATGCCGCCCCGGCGATGAAGGAACGGGGCGCCGGCTCGATTATTGCCACCGCCTCGGTCGCGGGGCTTCGCTCGGGCGCAGGCGGGCCGGCCTATTCGGCGAGCAAGGCGGGCGTGATCAACCTGGTCAAGGTCGCCTCGACCCAGCTCGTCGGCGCCAATATCCGGGTCAACGCCATCTGCCCCGGCCTGATCGAAACCGGCATGACAGAGCCGATCTATGAGCGCGCTCGGGCCAAGGGGCAGGAAGATCAGATCGGCCATCTGAATCCGCTCAAGCGCGGCGGCGCGCCGGTCGAGATTGCCAACGCCGCGCTGTTCCTCGCCTCCGACGAAGCGAGCTATGTCAACGGACAGGCCATCGTCGTCGACGGCGGCCTGTCGGCTTCACATCCCTTCAATCACCAAAGCTACGGACGGACCACGACATGACCGACGTCATCGACAGCCCCACCACCAGCCCGATCTCGACCAGCCGGCATGCCGACGTGCTGATCGTCACCTCGAACAATCCGCCGGTAAACGCCCTCGGCGCCGCGGTGCGGCAGGGGCTGGTCGCCGCGATCGAGGAGGCGGAGAAGGATGATGGCGTAAAGGCGGTCGTGATCCGCTGCGAAGGGCAGACCTTCTTCGCCGGAGCCGACATCAGCGAGTTCGGCAAGCCGATGGTGATGCCGATGCTGCCGCAGGTGGTCGATATCATCGAGAATTGCTCGAAGCCGGTAATCGCCGCGATCCACGGCACCGCGCTGGGCGGCGGCCTCGAGGTTGCGCTGGCGTCGCATTATCGGATCGCCGTGCGCGATGCGAAGTTCGGGGTTCCGGAGGTCAAGCTCGGATTACTCCCGGGCGCTGGCGGGACACAACGGCTGCCGCGCGTCGCGGGCGTCCAGAAGGCGCTGGAGATGGCGACGTCCGGCGGGATGATTGGCGCCAAGGAAGCGCATGACGTCGGCCTGGTCGACCGTTTGGTCGATGGCGAGCTGGTCCAGCATGCGGTGGCGCTGGCCGAGGAAGTGCGCGACATCCGCCCGCTGCCAAAGTCGAGCGAGCGTGATGACAAGCTCAAGGAAGCGCGTGGCAACCCCGCGATTTTCGACGAGTTCCGCAAGGCCAATGCCAGGAAGTTCCGCGGCTTTGAGGCGCCGGAAGCCAACATCAAGGCGGTCGAGGCGGCGGTGGCCAAGCCTTATGCCGAAGGCGTCATCGACGAGCGCAATCTGTTCATGGGGTTGATGGCCGGTACCCAGGCGCGAGCGCAGCAATATTTCTTCTTCGCCGAGCGCAAGGCGGCCAAGATCGAGAATATCCCGGAGGACACCAAGCCGCGCAGCGTGAAGAAGGTCGGCGTGATCGGCGCCGGCACCATGGGTGGCGGAATCTCGATGAACTTCCTGTCGGCTGGCATCCCGGTCACCATCTATGAAATGAGCCAGGAAGCGCTCGATCGCGGCACCGGCGTGATGCGCAAGAATTATGAGGCGACCGCGTCCAAGGGGAAGATGACCGCCGAGCAGGTCAGCCAGGCGATGGACCTGCTGACGCCAACCCTCGACTTCAATGCGCTGGCCGATTGCGACCTGATCATCGAGGCGGTGTTCGAACAGATGGACGTGAAGAAGGACATTTTCACCCGGCTCGACCAGACGATGAAGCAGGGCGCGATCCTCGCGTCCAACACCAGCTATCTGAACATCGACGAGATCGCCGCGGTGACCTCGCGGCCGCAGGACGTGGTCGGCCTCCACTTCTTCTCGCCGGCCAATGTGATGAAGCTGCTGGAGGTAGTGCGCGGCGCCAAGACCGCGCCCGACGTGCTGGTCACCGCGATGCAGATCGCCAAGAAGATCAGGAAGGTCGCGGTCGTTGCCGGCGTCTGCCACGGCTTCATCGGCAACCGCATGCTGATGCCGCGCCAGGTCGAGGCGACCAAGCTGCTGCTGGAAGGCGCGACGCCGGAGCAGGTCGACCGGGTCCATGTCGAGTTCGGAATGCCGATGGGGCCGTTCCAGATGGCCGACCTGGCCGGCGTCGACATCGGCTGGCACCGGGACCCCAATCGGATCGAGAATATCCGCGACGCGCTGTGCGCGATCGACCGCTGGGGCCAGAAGAAGGGCGCCGGCTTCTACGACTATGACGAGAAGCGCCGACCCTCGCCGTCACCAGTCGTGCAGCAGATCATCGAGGATTTCGCCGCCAAGCAGGGCGTCACCCGCCGCCAGATCGACGATGAGGAGATCGTCCAGCGCACGCTCTACACCATGGTCAACGAGGGCGCGAAGATCCTCGAGGAAGGCATGGCCCAGCGCGCCTCCGACATCGATGTGGTGTGGGTCTATGGCTATGGCTGGCCGGTCTACCGCGGCGGGCCGATGTTCTGGGCCGATACCGAGGGCCTGCAGAAGATCGTCGAGGGGCTGAAGGAGCAGCAGGAGCGCATGGGAAGCGACTTCAGCTTCTCCAAGCTGCTGCTCGACAAGGCGGAACGCGGGGAGAAGTTCACCCGTTGATGGGCTTTCCGATCAAATCGGGAGCTTCTCATGGACTATATGGTCGAGGAAAGCAGCGGGCTGCGCGCGGTTCGCTATCGGGCGATCGTCGTCTGGATCCACTGGATCACCGCTGCCGTCGTCATCAGCCAGGTCATCGTCGGCTTCACCTTCCACCGCATCTTTGAGCAAGGCACGCCGGAGCGGATGGAGTGGTTCGCCTGGCACAAGACGCTGGGCGCGCTGATCCTGGTGCTGACGCTCGTTCGCCTAGCGGTCCGGCTGATGAACAAGCCGCCGCCTTACCCGTCGGACTTCCCGAAATGGGAGAGGTTCCTGGCGGTGTGGAACCACCGGCTGTTCTACATTCTGCTGATCGCTCTGCCGCTAACCGGGCTGGCGGCGGTTTCGGGCCGCTCCGAGGACGGAACGGTGCAGCTGCTGTTCGGCTTGGCCTTGCCGGCCATTCCGGGCATCCCGGAAGAGAATGGCTTCGGCGACGTCCATGTGGTGCTGGTGTTCACCACGCTTGCCCTGGTCGTCCTCCATGTCTCGGCGGCGCTGTACAATCAGTTCGGATCGGCGACCAACGTGGCCGATCGGATGCCGCCGTTCCGTGCGCGCCACCGCGAGGCCTAGCTGAGATTGAAGCTTGCGCGTTGGCAAATTTGCCAAACCCGAAATCTTTGATAGCTTCAATCTCATGTGGGGAAATTCGTCGCCGACCGCGCTCGCCGCGCGCTTCGCCCGTCTGGTCGAGCAGCTCGGCGGCGATACCGCCGCGGCCAAGGCGCAGGGACAGCAGCGGGATCTGCTTTCGGCGGTCGCGGCGGCCGACGGCGGAACCCTCAACCAGGTGGCGGCGAAAGTGAGGCGCGGCGCTCCGGCGGTAAGCCGGGCCGTCGACGCACTCGTTCGAGCCGGCCTGGTCGACCGTCAGCCAGACCCCAACAACCGGCGCCGGCTGCAACTCAGGCTGACCGGCGCCGGGCAGGAGCAGCTTGATCGACCACCGGTCGCGGACGCCTCGCTCGAAGGTCGCATCGGCAAGCTGGCGCATAGCGAGCTGCGCGCGCTCGAGCGGGGCATCGAGATCCTGGAGCGGCTGCCGCGCTAACCGTTTCCGCGGCGCTTCCTCGTTTCCCAGCCCTTCTTGGCCGCGGCGGAGCGGCTGCGGCTGCGGCCCGAGCCGTCGTTCTTGCCGCCCTTGTCCTGCTTGTTGACCGTGCGCCAGGCACGCTCCTCGGCTTCCTTCTTCGACACTCCGTCCTTGCGATAGCCTTCCGCGATATGGTCGGCCTTGCGCTCCTGCTTCTGGCTGTACGCGCCCTTGGGCATCACTCGTCTCCTTCGGGCGTTACAACGCTCGAATAGGTGCGGGGATGCCATTGCCGCATCGCAGCAATTCCTGTAGGGGCGCGCCAACTCAAATCCGGGACATCGATAATGAACCTGCGCAACGTGGCGATCATCGCCCACGTCGATCATGGCAAGACCACGCTCGTCGACCAGCTTTTCCGCCAGTCCGGCACCTTCCGCGACAATCAGCGTGTCGAGGAACGGGCAATGGATTCGAACGAGCTGGAGAAAGAGCGCGGGATCACCATTCTGGCCAAATGCACGTCGATCGAATGGACCGACGGCGAGGGTGAGACGACCCACATCAACATCGTCGACACGCCCGGCCACGCCGACTTCGGCGCCGAGGTGGAGCGCATCCTGAGCATGGTTGATGGCGTCATCCTGTTGGTCGACTCCGCCGAAGGGCCGATGCCGCAGACCAAGTTCGTCACCGGCAAGGCGTTGAGCCTTGGCCTCCGCCCGATCGTGGTGGTCAACAAAATCGACCGTCCCGACGCGCGCCCGGCGGAAGTGCTCGATGAAGTGTTCGAGCTGTTCCTCAACCTCGAGGCCAACGACGAGCAGCTGGATTTCCCGACGCTCTACGCTTCGGGCCGCGCCGGCTATGCAGGCCTGACCGACGATGTCCGCTCGGGCGACCTGACCCCGCTGTTCGAAACGATCGTCAGTCACGTCCCCGCGCCGAAGCTCGACCCGCAGGCGGAGTTCAAGATGCTCGCCACCTTGCTCGACCGCGACAATTTCCTCGGCCGAATCCTGACCGGCCGGATCGAGAGCGGCACGCTCAACATCAACGACCCGATCCGAGCGGTCGACGTCAACGGCAAGACGGTGGAGGACGGCCGCGTCACCAAGCTGTTTGCCTTCCAGGGGCTGGAGCGGGTGCCGGTGGACAGCGCCAAGGCGGGCGATATCGTCGCCATCGCTGGCCTGATGAAGGCGACCGTGTCCAACACTATCGGCACCCCGGCGATTACCGAGCCGCTCAAGGCGCGCGAGATCGATCCGCCGACGCTCAGCATGACCTTCGCGGTCAATGACAGTCCATTCGCCGGCAAGGACGGCGACAAGGTGCAGAGCCGCGTGATCCGCGACCGGCTGGAGCGCGAGGCCGAGGGCAATGTCGCGATCCGCGTCAGCGAAACCCCGGGCGGCGAGGCCTTCGAGGTCGCCGGCCGCGGCGAGCTGCAGCTCGGCGTGCTGATCGAGACGCTGCGCCGCGAAGGCTTCGAACTATCGATCAGCCGCCCCCGCGTGCTGTTCCGCGACGGCCCCAGTGGTCGCGAAGAGCCCTATGAAACGGTGGTGGTCGACGTCGACGACGAGTTCAGCGGCACTGTCATCGACAAGATGGCGCTGCGCAAGGCGGAGATGACCGACATGCGCCCGTCGGGCGGCGGCAAGACCCGCCTGACCTTCTCGGCGCCGTCGCGCGGCCTGATCGGCTATCATGGCGAGTTCCTGTCCGACACCCGGGGCACGGGCATCATGAACCGGCTGTTCGAGAAATACGGCCCTTACAAGGGTCCGATTTCAGGCCGCCAGAATGGCGTGCTGATCTCGATGGAACAGGGCGCGGCGGTAGCCTATGCGCTCAACGCGCTGGAGGATCGCGGCATCATGTTCATCTCGCCCGGCGAAATGCTCTACGAGGGCATGGTTATCGGCGAGAATGCCAAACCGCAGGACCTTGAGGTCAATCCGCTGAAGTCCAAGCAGCTGACCAACTTCCGCGCCAGCGGCAAGGACGAAGGCATCCGCCTGACTCCGCCCAAGCGGATGACGCTGGAGCAAGCGATCGCCTACATCCAGGACGACGAGCTGGTCGAAGTGACCCCCAAGGCGATCCGCATCCGCAAGCGCTTCCTCGACCCGCACGAGCGGAAGCGGGAAAGCCGGAAGATGGAAGCCGCGTAAATAGACTTACAAGCGTTCGATTTTCGGCGGATTTCCATCGGACAAGAACGACGCGATGAACGGCCCGTCCTTCGTCGACGCCGAGCAGTTTATGCGGCTGCGGCCCGCGTACGGGTTGGTATAGGTGCATGTGCCGGTGGCTTGGAGCACGTCCGACTTTACAGCCTGCGGATCGCTTTCGGTGTTTTCAATGCTGAAGAACACTCGGTCCACCACCGAATGGGCTTGATCTCCTTCTGCGGGTGTGTCGACGCCGCTGAAGGTGACCGAAGTATTGCTGCGGGTCACGAACGCAAAGCCGGTGCGTCCGGTGCTTTCATACATGGTGTTGACAACCGTGCCGTCGCACTCGTTGGTCAGGTCTTTGCCCGCGACAATGAAGCGCTGGCAGGTGCCGTCCAACACGGCGAACCCACTCAGGCCTTGAAAGTCCAGCCCCGGATCCTGCGCAGTAGCGTCACTCGCCGCGCAAGCAGTCGCGAGCGTCGCCGTAACGGCCAGCAGGCGTCTGATCGTCATCTGACCGACCTAGGAGGACGGCATGTCGATGGCTTTCACGATATAAGGTTTGCTCCAAACGTAAGCTCGGATTCGCATCGAAACGCCGCTTTACGCTCGGCCCCCTGGGGCTACGCACACCCTTCAACCAGCTGGATGCTGCCATTGCCGGCATGAATCGTTTGCACCTTGCGCCCGGCATCGGTTTCGAAACGGACGCCGCTGGCCTTGGGCTTGACCCAATAGGTCAGATACTCCGCCGGCAGGTCGACATAGTAATGCGGCTCGGCTTGCAGCTTCTCACCATAGGCGACGCGCACCTCGTCGGCGGTGGCTCCGACCCGGACTCCGCGGGGGGTGGCGATCTTGCCGGTCTCGACCACCGAAATGCGGCTGAGCTTACCGTCCTGGAACATGAAATAGGTGCCGTTCAGCTCT
The DNA here is from genome assembly GCA_036402035.1 of Sphingomicrobium sp. Taxonomy (GTDB): domain Bacteria; phylum Pseudomonadota; class Alphaproteobacteria; order Sphingomonadales; family Sphingomonadaceae; genus Sphingomicrobium. The sequence goes on along the minus strand of DASWTR010000070.1, from coordinate 17,134 downwards.
TCCTTGGCCGGGAACAGCTCGATGCAGCTCCCCTGATTGTCGAACGCATCCCCCTGAAGCTCGACCTTGAGCGCTTTGGCCACCTGCTCCCGGGTCATGCCGATCCGGACCGGGCCCCAGCCCGATGGCGTGAGCTTCCAGTCGTAGCTGGGGACGGGGGCGGCGGCAGTGAGAAGCAGGAAAATCGCGGCAACGAACAGCTTCACTCGCTCATCTCCAGAATCAGCTTCCATTCATCCTCGCGCACCGGGGCGACCGACAGGCGCGACTGGCGGATCAGCTCCATCTGGGCGAGTTTGGGCTCAGCTTTGACTTGGGCGAGCGTGACCGGCTTCTTCAGCGGCCGAACGGGTTGCACGGGGACCTTGACCCAACTGCCGTCCGCGCCGTCGGGCTGACCGGTTCCGGCAATGCGCATGATGCCGACCACGGCTTTCTCCTCCATCGAATGATAGAAGAAGGCTTCGTCGCCGGGCTTCATCGCACGGAGGTGGAGGCGGGCGGCGTTGTTGCGCACTCCGTCCCACATGGTGCCGCCATCGCGGACCAGATCCTGCCAGCTGTAGCTGCTCGGCTCTGACTTCATCAGCCAATAGGCCATATGATCGGGCTCCTTTGGCGGGGCGCTTAGCGAGCGAAGGCCCGGAGAGGCAAGTATCGGCCGAAAAGTCGCGGTTTTCTGTCAATCCGTTCAGGGTTCCAGTGGTTCAACCCGGCACAGGCTCAATTCACCGCCTTCACGGTTGAGCGCGGAAATGGTTCCCCTATGTGCACTGCACAAGTTAACGAGCGGGTGGATCCGCGAAGCTTCGAAGAATGCGAAGCCGGATCCCGGGGCAAGACGGACGAGCCCTCCGCGATCGCCAGTGGCGTATTCGTACAAGCGATCGACGGACGGCCGGCCGCCATATTTAGGCTGAGAATTGACGAAATATTTGGGTGCCGGCGGCGCTGCTGCGCTTGCGTCGGCGATGTTGCTTACCATTGGCGGTTCGGGCCAGGCTTTGGCCCAGCAGGTCAACAATCTCCCTGTCGTGCAGGCGGTGGTGAGAACCGCGACCGGCACGCCGCAGACGGCGCCGGCTTCGGTCGCTCCGGGCTCGTCGGAAGCGGTGGCCCGCGAGGCGAGCTGGTTGCAGCGCGCCGGTTGGCCACTCTATGCGCTGGTCGACAAGTTCAGTGCCGGCGCCCCGCTGACCGACGAGGCGAACTGCATCGCGGTTGCCGTCTATCATGAAGCTCGTGGCGAAAGCCTCGAGGGCCAGCTGGCCGTCGCCAAGGTGATCATGAACCGCGCTGCGTCGGGCAAATATCCGACCAGCTGGTGCGGCGTCGTGAAACAGCCGTGGCAATTCTCGTTCGTCAATCCGCGGACCGGCTACATGCCGTCGGTCGACCAGGCCTCCGCCGCGTGGCGCAAGGCGCTGGGCGTCACTCGCCTGGCGATCGCCAATGCGGTGCCGAGCGTTTCGAACGACTGTCTGTGGTACCACGCCGACTATGTCGCGCCCTCTTGGGGCCGTCGCCTGACGCGGGTCGACAAGATCGGGGCGCATATTTTCTACCGCAGCTAGGTTTATCCACGGCTCGCCGCAGCGGCAGGCCGTCCTGGCGTTAACCCCGTTCATGGGGGATTCGCCTTCGCCCCGGCTTCAAGCACTATCCCCCTAGGACAAAAGCATTTTTGTCCTGGGTGAGGGGAGGCAAGGGGGCGGTGCTGAAAATCCTGATCGTCGAGGACGATGTCCAGCTTGCGACGACGCTCAAATATCTGGTCGAGGATAATCCCCGATACCGGGTCGTCGCCACCGCCAACGATCTCGACACTGCCGTCGCGGCCGCCCAGGAAACGCTGCCCGACCTGGCGCTGGTCGACCTTCGCCTGGCCAACGGCACCACCGGTTTCTCGGTCGCGGTGCGGATGGGCGATTTCGACATCCCATGCTTCTTTATCACCGGCCGGGCGCCCGATTTCCCGATGCCCGATCTGGCGCTGGGCTGTCTGATGAAGCCCTTCACCGCCGAGGATATCCACCGCAGCCTGGCGGCCGCGGAGGATATCATGCGCGGGCGCGAGGCGCTGCGTCCCAAAATGCCGGTCAACCTGACCCTTTACGACAAGGTCGAGGAGGAGCGCGTCGAGCCGCAGCTGGGTTTCATTCCCTCGCGTCGGTCGCTGAAGACGCGCATCGAACACTGGATTTCCGGAGCGCAACATTAACTCCACCTCCCATTAGCGGAGGTGGGCAGGGGTGGGGCTAGTCTCGGGGGACTTCCCCACCCCTCGCTCAGCTGCGCTGGAGCTAGAGCCGCATGACGCCCTTGCGCGGCTCGCGCTGCCCATAGGTTTCCGCGGTAAGCTTCGCCCCGGCGTCGATCAGCGCCTGCCGCCGCCCCTGGATAGTTGCCGACAGCTGAATCATCTCGAGCTGATGAAGCCGCTGGAAGGCCGGGTGGCGGAGCACCAGGTCGACGAAGCCCGAGGTCTTGGGCCAACGCGCGGCGTCCGGCACGAACCCGGCGTAGGAGCCGTTGCGGAAGAAGCTTGCGATCGCGATATCGGCGAGGCCGATGTCCCCGAACAGATAGCCGCTCTCGGGCAGCTCGCCTTCCAGATAATCCAGTGCTTCGGGCAGATCGGTCGACAGCGTCTTGTCGATGCGGGCCTGATCGCCCGGCTCTCCCCACACCCGGGGATGGACCATTTTCTGATAGAACAGCCCCCAGATGAGCAGGTCGCCGAGACGGCTGTCGGCATATTCCTCCAGCCAGCGTGCCCAGGCCCGCTCCCTGGGGTCCGTCGGGAGCAGTGGCGGCTCGGGATGTTTCTCGTCGAGATATTCGCAGATTACGCTGGAATCGGTCAGCACCAGGCGATCGTCGATCAGCACCGGGATGCGGCATAGCGGGCTCATCCGCCGAAATTCGTCGTTGCCGAAGAAGGGTGTGATCGGGTCGACCTCGTAATCCAGGCCCTTCAATTCCATGCACACCAGCACCTTGCGGACATAAGGGCTGACGAAACTGCCGATGATCTGCATGGACAAACTCTCCTGAACCTGGGTCCAGCTTACCAATCCCGTCCGCCAAGGCTATAGGCGCGCCAACCTTCGAGTCTCGGAGCCTTTGATGGAAGCCGATGCCCTCGCGCTGTTGCTGGCGCGTATCCAGTTCGCCTTCACGGTCAGCTTCCATTTTATTTTTCCGAGCTTCTCTATCGGGCTCGCCAGCTATTTGGCGGTGCTCGAATGGCGCTGGCTGCGGACCGGCGAGCAGCTGTTCCTCGACCTGTTCAAATATTGGCTGAAAATCTTCGCGATCGTGTTCGGCATGGGCGTCGTGTCGGGGATCGTCCTGTCCTATCAGTTCGGCACCAACTGGTCGGTCTTCTCCGACAAGGTCGGGGCGGTGATCGGCCCGCTGATGGCCTATGAGGTGCTGACCGCCTTTTTCCTCGAAGCCGGGTTCCTCGGCGTGATGCTGTTCGGCATGAACCGGGTCGGTCCTCGGCTCCATTTCTTCGCCACGCTGATGGTCGCGATCGGCACCTGTATCAGCGCCTTCTGGATCCTCAGCGCCAACAGTTGGATGCACACGCCTACCGGACACATCATCGGCCCCAATGGCCAGTTCCTGCCGGGGAACAGTTGGTCCGCGATCATCTTCAATCCGAGCTTTCCCTATCGGCTCGTGCACACCGTGCTAGCCGCCTATCTGACGACCGCATTCGTGGTCGGCGCGGTCGGTGCCTGGCATCTGCTCGAGGACCGCGCCAACCAGCACGCCCGGGTCATGTTCTCGATGGCGATGTGGATGGCGGCGCTGGTCACGCCGCTGCAGATTTTCGCCGGCGACCAGCACGGCCTCAACACGTTCAAGCATCAGCCGGCCAAGGTGATGGCGCTAGAAGGCCATTATGAGAGCCATGCCGACGGGGCGCCCTTCTACATCGTCGGCTGGCCGAACGATAAGGATCAGCGCCTCGACTATGCGGTCGGCATCCCGAAGCTCGGCAGCCTATTATTGGTGCATCGACCCGATGCGCCATTGGCCGGACTCGACACCATCCCTGACGAGAACCAGCCGCCGGCCGCGATCATCTTCTGGTCGTTCCGGGTCATGGTCGGCATGGGATTGCTGATGCTGGCATTGGGCTGGTGGAGCCTGTTCGCTCGCTGGAAGAGCCGCCTCTACGAATGGACCGCGCTGCACAAGGCGGCGCTGATCATGGGCCCGTCGGGCTTCGTCGCGGTGATCGCGGGGTGGGTGACGACCGAGGTCGGGCGGCAACCGTTCACCGTCTATGGCCTGCTGCGCACCGCCGATAGCGTCAGCCCGCTGGCGGCGCCCGCCGTGGCGGCCTCGCTGACCGCGTTTGTCATCGTTTATTTCGCCGTGTTCGGGATAGGCACCTGGTACATCCTGAGGCTAATGGCCAAGCCGCCGCTCGCAGGCGAAGCCGGAGCCGAGGCCGAACACAAGCCGATCCGCTCCGCCGGGATCACGCCGGGCCCAGCCCAGGGAGAGGAGCCATGACCGGCATGGACCTCACCACAATCTGGGCGTTCGTCATCGCCTTCGCCGTGTTCATGTATGTCGTGATGGATGGGTTCGACCTCGGCATCGGTATATTGTTCCCCTCGTTCAAGCCGGGCGAGGAGCGGACTCAGGCGATGAACGCCATCGCCCCCGTGTGGGACGGGAACGAGACGTGGTTGGTGCTGGGCGGAGGGGGGCTGATGGCGGCCTTTCCGCTGGCTTATGCGATCATCCTGCCGGCGACCTATCCGCTGATTATCGCGATGTTGCTCGGCCTGGTGTTCAGGGGGGTGGCATTTGAGTACCGCCACCGCGATCCAGCGCATGAGCGCTTTTGGGATTTCGCCTTTTTCGCCGGCTCGCTGGTCGCGGCATTGTCGCAGGGGATGATCCTCGGCGCGCTGTTGCAGGGGATCGCGGTGGACGGCCGGGCCTATGCCGGCGGTTGGCTCGACTGGCTGTCGCCCTATTCGCTGCTCACCGGCGTGGGCGTGGCGGTTGGCTATACGCTGCTCGGCAGCTGTTTCCTGGCGATGAAACTGACCGGCGAGGCGGAGGACCGTGCCTATCGGCTGGCGATGCGCGCCGGCCTTGCGACCCTCGCGCTGATGGCAGCCGTCAGTCTGGCGACGCCATTCCTGGCCAGCCAATATTGGGACCGCTGGTTCACCATGCCCAACCTGCTGTTCGTCAGCCAGGTGCCGCTGCTCACCGCCATCTGTTTCTTCGCCCTGTTCCGCGGCATTCGTAAGCGCCGTCGCTACCGGCCGTTCCTAATAGCGCTCGCGCTATTCGCGCTCGGCATGGCGGGGCTGGGCGTCAGCATGTGGCCGTTCGTGGTACCCGACAGCATCACCATCTGGGACGCCGCCGCGCCGGAGCGCAGCCAGACCTTCATGCTGATTGGCGTCGCGGTCATCATGCCATTGATCCTGGCCTATACCGGCTGGGCCTATTGGGTGTTCCGCGGCAAGGTCGGCACCGAGGGCTATCATCATTGAGCGAGGAGCCGCCTAAGCCGCTGGCTCGGCGCCTCGGCTGGTTCGCGCTGATCTGGCTATTGTCGGTGGCAGTGCTCGGCGCGATCGCCTGGCTGATCCGGTCGGTGCTGCTCTAAGCGTGAAAGCGGTCCCTCGGTGGCAATCAGCTGGCAAGCAGTTTGTCGACGAAGTCCTGCAGCTGGCTCCTGACGAATTCCTCAATCGCGCCGTCACGGGCGAATCCCCACCATAGAATGGCGCCCTGCCACTGGTTCGCCATCATTCGGCCGAAGCTGAGCTGGCGGTTCGGATCGTCCGTCAAACGGCGTCCGAGAATGGATGCCAGGTCTCGGCCCCATTGTTCGCCTCGCTCGCGGAGCTGCGGGTCACGGAAATCCTCGCGCAAGATGACCAACCCGTTGGCGTAGGTCTCACGATCTCCATAGTTGGATAGGCTCACCAGCAGCGCGACCGCGCCGTGGGGGGTGTCCGGGAAGGCCGCATCCGCCGCAGCGGTCCGAGCCTCTACATCGTCCCAAGCGTGCAGCAGCGACGCCCGGATCAGCCTCTCCTTGGTTCCAAAGCGCTGGACAAGTGTGGCTGGCGCCAGGCCGACCGCCTTGGCCGCCGCTGCGAACGTGAGCGCCGCCGGCCCGCTCTGTGCGATCAACTCAAATGTCACGTCGAGCAGTGCGGAATCGCCGATTGTTCGGGGCCGGGGCAAATGATCTCCTATTGTAAATGAACAGTCGTTTATATATGTTGCTTCGAGTGATATTAGGAGCGGTCAATGGCGAAGATAAGAGGTTACATCGCGACAAGCCTTGACGGCTATATCGCCGACCGCGACGGAAAACTCGACTGGCTGTTCGCATATAACGATGTCGATTTTGGGGAGCATGGGTACACCCGTTTTGCCCGGTCAGTCCGAACCATCGTGATGGGCCGCACTACCTACGACTTCATCGCTGAGCAGCCGACGCCCTGGGCCTATGAAGGCCACCGTGTAATCATCGTGACGTCCCGCCCGATCGAGAATCCGAGGGGGAAATTGGAGACACGCCACGATGTCGATGAGCTGATCGCCGAGCTCCGTGCGCTCGCGGATGGCGATGTCTGGATGATGGGAGGCAGCAAGCTGCTGTCGGCGTTCCTCGATCGTGGCTCGCTTGACGACATCGAGATCTACGTCATGCCTGAATTGGTCGGCGGTGGCACTCCGCTGTTTTCGCCGACCGGCCTGCGGCTTTCCCCCAGGCTCAATGAGGCTAAGCCGCTCAGCCGCGGCTGCGTTTTCCTGCGCTACAGCTTTTAGCCGGTCAGGTCGACGGCGGCTGTCCATGCTACGACCGTCGAATTGGATGCCCGACGTGGATTCGAACCACGATTGACGGAGTCAGAGTCCGTAGTCTTACCATTAGACGATCGGGCAGTGCCTTGCCGGGCGGGCAGATAGAAACCCCGCCTCCAAGTGTCAACCAATCCGCCCCGGAACGGGGAGGAACCGCGCGGTTGCTTCCAAAACCTTATTCAGGTTAAGCTGTGCCCAAGTCAGCCGACGGTATCCTCCGGCGGTGAAGGATAGAATGGGCATGAGTATGGCGCAGCACGTCGCCAGTGCGCCGAGTCCCAGGTTCGAGGGGCCGGCAGGCGGAAAACCGCCAATCCCCAGACGGGGACATCATCGCGATATCTATGGCGCTCTCGACCTCGGCACCAACAATTGTCGGCTGCTGATCGCGCGTCCGAACGAGGGCGGTTTTACCGTACTCGATGCCTTCTCGCGCATCGTCCGGCTGGGCCACGGCATGTCGGTGCGCGGCATCCTCAGCCAGGACTCGATGGACCGGGCGGTCGAGGCGCTGTCGGTCTGCGCCGACAAGCTGGTGCGGCGCCACGTCACGCTGTGCCGATCGGTTGCGACCGAGGCCTGCCGGCGGGCCGCCAACGGCCGCGAGTTCGTCGCCCGGGTCAAGCGCGAGACGGGGATCGCGCTGGAGATCATCTCGCCGCACGAGGAAGCGCGGCTGGCCGTGCTCGGCTGCCACAAGCTGCTTGAGCCCGGCGACGGGCCGGCGCTGATCTTCGATATCGGCGGCGGCTCGACCGAGCTGGTGCTGGTCGAACAGGGCGAGACGGCTCCGCGCATCCGCGCCTGGTGGTCGGCGCCATGGGGCGTCGTCTCGCTGACCGAAAGCGAGGGGCGCGAGGCGCTGGAGGGGCCCGACCGCGTCGCGGCTTATTCCCGCATGCGCGAGCGGGTCCTGCGCAGCTTCGCCCACTTCGTCGAAATGCTGCCTGACAAGCTTGAGAATGTCCGGCTGCTGGGCACCAGCGGCACCGTGACGACATTGGCCAGTGTCCATCTGGCGCTGCCGGCTTACGACCGGCGGCTGATCGACGGGCTGCATGTCCCGGTCGGCGATATGCGGCGCATCTCGACGATGATCGCCGAAATGGATTTCGGGCAGCGCAGCGGGCTGCCGTGCATCGGTGCCGAGCGGGCGGACATGGTCGTGGCCGGCTGCGCCATCCTGGAGGCGATCCTCGACATTTGGCCGGCCGAGACGCTCGGCATCGCCGACCGCGGCATTCGAGAGGGAATCCTCCGCTCGCTGATGGCCCGCGACGGCTATCAGCTGTGAGCCGGGCTGGGCAGGGGCCGAAGCAAAGGCTCAAGACCGCCAAGGGCCGTAAGGTCAGCTCCACGCGATGGTTGGAGCGGCAACTGAACGACCCCTATGTCCGCAAGGCCAAGGCCGAAGGCTATCGCAGCCGTGCCGCCTACAAGCTGCTAGAGCTCGACGAGAAGTTCGGGCTGCTGAAGGGGGTGAAGGCGGTGGTCGACCTGGGCATCGCGCCGGGCGGCTGGAGTCAGGTCGTGCGTCGCCGCGCACCATCGGCGAAGGTGGCGGGGATCGACCTGCTGCCGACGGACCCGATCGACGGCGTCGCAATCCTGCAGATGGATTTCATGGACGAGGCGGCGTCGACCAGGCTGCGCGAGGCGATCGATACCGACCAGGTCGACCTTGTCATGTCGGATATGGCCGCGAACACCGTCGGCCACCCGCAGACCGACCATTTGCGCACCATGGCCCTCGTCGAGGCGGGGATGGAGTTCGCGACCGAGGTGCTCCGGCCGGGCGGAGCCTATGTCGCCAAGGTGCTGGCGGGCGGCGCGGACAACAACCTGGTCGCCCAGCTAAAGCGCCATTTCACGACGGTGAAGCACGCCAAGCCGCCCGCGAGCCGCAAGGACTCCAGCGAATGGTATGTGATCGCGCAGGGGTTCAAGGGGCGTGAGACGCCTGCCGACCCCTCTTAAGGCACAAAAGTCGGCGAGATTCGAAGAATATACCTCACCATGCCACAGCGACGATGAGCCCAAACGAAGAACAGGCCTATTTTCGCGCCTGGCTTCGCGATCAAACTCCGCGAACCTGGCACCAGGTCGCACTGACTTGGAACTGGGATGACGGCACCGAAGTCTTGGACTGGATATTAGATCAGCCAGCGTGCGACGCAGGCACCGCACTTGCACTTTATCTCAGCAGCGAAGCCGATTGGTACGCTGATCAATTTGAAAGCATGGAGCAGATGAACGCCGAGGGCCATTGGGGGCTCGCAGACGCCCAATTTGCCGCCCGGATTTGCGAAAGATGGGCTGCCGGACACTTTCAGACCTACAATTATCATCCCGGAAATCCGCATCTCCTGGACCGTACGCGCTACTGGCACGAAGTTCCGAACGCGATTTCATCAAAGGCGCTTTGGGAAGTGCCAGCCTCACTGCTTGCCGCTCCATTTCGCGGTGAACCGGTTGATCTTGATGCATTCCATGAAGGAAGGCCGATTGAGTGGCTCATTCCAGAGGAGCCCCGTACCCCGCATTTTCGAAAGCTTGTTGAGCAAGCGCTTCGAATCATCGGAAGGATTTAGGACGGCTGCACCATCAAATGGCAAGCGTCAGGCCATCCGGAACATCACCGCGTTCAATCCGCTTGCCCGCCCCAATTCTCTCCCAGGCCAAGACAAGGCGATCAACGACGACGGTCAGCTCCGCCTTGGGCAGCGCATAGGGCAGGCGGACGAAGCGTTCGAAGGCTCCGTCGACGCCGAAAAGATTCCCGGGGGCGATGCGGACGCCCAGGTCGCGGGCCGCCACGGCCAGCGCGGTGCTGACCGGGCGCGGTAGTTCGGCCCAGGCGGAAAGGCCGCCGGGCGGGGTTTCGAACTTCCAGTCCGGTAGCCGGTCGCGGACCAGGCCCAAGAGGTGGTCGCGCTGGTCGCGGATGGTGGCGCGCCGGTCGGCCAGCGTTTCCTCGGGGCGTCCAAGCAGGACCGTCGCCGCCAGTTGTTCGAGGATCGGGCTGCCCATGTCGTTGGCCGCCCGGCTCGCCGCCAGCGACGCGATGACCTCGCGATTGGCGCGGATCCAACCGATCCGGATGCCGCCCCAGAAGCTCTTGCCCATTGAGCCCAAAGTGATGGACTTTCCGGCACGGTCGAATGCCGCCAGCGGGGGCGGGGGCGGAGCATCGAGCCACAGGTCCGTCATCGTCTCGTCGATGACCAGGTAGCGGTCCAGATCGGCCGCCAGCCGGGCCACGCGCGCGCGGGTGAATTCGTCCATGCAGCGGCCGGTCGGATTGTGAAAATCCGGAATCAAATAGGCGAGCCTGGCGCCGGTCTGGGTCCACGCGCCGCGCAGCTGGTCGACATCCCAGCCGATTGCCGGAAACGGCACCGGGGCGGCGCGACACGAGGCATTGCCGATCGCTTCCAGCGCCTTCGCATAGGTGGGGTGGTCGACGACCACATGGTCGCCGGGTCGCGTCAGGAGGTCGAGAAGCAGCGTCAGGCCATGCTGAGCCCCCTGGGTGACGAGTATCTCGTCCGGCGAGGTCCTGGCACCCCGCCGCGTGTATCGCTCAGCAATAGCCGCGCGCAGCTCCGCAAGCCCGATCGGCTCATAACCCGTGCCCGGCAAATAGCGGGGAAGCTCGGCCAAGGCCTCGACATATGCCGCGTGCACGTCTTTCGGGGCCGGGAGCGCGGCGATGGAAAATTCAATGCCGCCCGGGTCCGGCGGCATCTGCCGCGGCCGGTCCAGTTCGCTCGGCAATCGCGTGACCGTGCCCGATCCGTGCTGGCTGGCCGTGAAGCCATGTTCCCGAAGCTCCGCATAGGCGGCGGCAACGGTCGTCCTGCTGACGCCGAGCTCTGCCGCCAACTGCCGCTCGCCGGGCAATTTGATCCCGAGTGGCAGCCGGCCGTCGAGGATCAACAGCCGTAAGGCCTGTTGGATTTGGCGATAGGTTGGCAGCCGTCCGGCGCCAGCCTGCCACCCGCCCATCAACCCGGCGAGCGATGTTGCACCGATCTTCCTGTTGCTCATCAAGCCACTTTGCATGAAGTGGCTATATACTTCAATGCCACTTCTCCGCACCCTGTGGGCATGACGCGACGATTGATCCAGCTTTTCCTCGGCCTCGCCCTTTACGGATTCTCCATCGGCGTGATGGTCCGCTCCGGCCTCGGCCTCGACCCCTGGGACGTATTCCACCAGGGTCTGTCCAATCACATCGGCCTCAGCTTCGGCATGATCGTCAACATCGTTGGCGCCATTGTCCTGCTGCTATGGATCCCGATCCGCCAGCGGCCGGGAATCGGCACGGTCGCCAATGTCTTCCTAATCGGCACCTTCGCCGATCTCAGCCTGTGGCTTATTCCGGAAGCCGTTTCGCTGCCGATCGCCGTGGCGATGCTGGCGACCGGCATCTTCCTCAACGGTGTCGCCACCGGCGCCTATATCGGCGCCGGCCTGGGGCCCGGCCCTCGCGACGGGCTGATGACCGGGCTGGTCAAGCGTACGGGCGGGTCGGTGCGGGTGATCCGCACCGGTATCGAGATTACCGTGCTGGCGGCTGGCTGGCTGCTAGGCGGTACGGTTGGCCTCGGCACCGTCGCCTATGCCCTGGCGATCGGGCCGATGGTCCACCGGATGTTGCCGATCTTCACCATTCGCGATGAGGCAATGACGCCCGTGGTTGCAACAAGTGCCGACGGTTGCTGCGCGCAGCCGCGCTAGGCCCATTTCACGTACGCCGAATCTATGTCTGCTTTGGGTGGAAAGGGGACATTGGATGCCTTAGCCGAACCTTCTGAGTGCCCGCCCTATTAGGAAAACGTCCAAGACAAGAAGCAAGGCAGCGAGGGAGGCTCCAAATTCTAGCGCACCGAGCCTGTCAGAAATAGGAAAAGCAAGCGCGGCCCCGATAGCGGCAGTCACTCCCATTAGATGAGGCCTTGAAACCAATACTTCGCGTGTCGCTACGCCCGACGTCTTGGCGGACGTGCCTGTGTACAAAGCAATCCCATTGATGGCGAACACGTGAAACAAGGTGATGAAAGCCAGCAATATGACAAACTTTGGCATTCGATGTGACTGGCATGGGCCGCTAATGACCGCAATGGGTCGAAAGCGGCATCGCCAGCTCCCCGGGGCAGGCCGGGCCCAGGAGGCTTAGCAGAAGCCTTCCTACCCTGCGACACTCCGTGCTTTCGCTAAAGCTTCAGCACGGCCTGGACCCCGGCCTGCGCCGGGGAACAGTTCCCGCGGCGGCTCAGCTGCGCTGACGCGCCGCTTCGACCGCTTCCTTCAGCTCGTCGAACCCGACAGCGGCGTTGATCACCCGGTTGCCGACGACGAACAAAGGCGTTCCGGTCGCGCCGAGCTGGCTGGCGAAGGTCATGTTGGAGCGGAGCTCGGCTTCCTGGGCGGGGTCGTTTGTCGGCTGATCGGGGATGCCCGCCGCCTTGGCCGCCTGGGCGATCGTATCGGCGCCGGGCCGCCCGGAGGCGTATAGCGCATCGTGGAACTGGCCGAACTTGCCCGCCTTGGACGCGGCGAGGCTGACCCGCGCGGCGGCGACGCTTTCGGGTCCCAAGATGGGCAGCTCGCGAAACACGACACGTAGGTCCTCGTTTTCCTTGATTAGCCGCTCGATGTGCGGGTTGCTGGCCCGGCAATAGCCGCAGGCATAATCGTAGAAGTAGGTGAGGGTGACTTTAGGTTTTTCCGCCCCCCTCCAACTGGAATAGAAGGGCCGTTCCAGCGGTACGCGGATCGGCTCGATCGCCTCCGCATATTGCTGTTCCCGGAGCGCCTGGCCGGCCTCGACCATGATCTCCGGCTTGGATACCAGCGTTTCGCGCACCAGCCGCTCGCCGAATAGTGAAGGGCCTGCCAAAATCAGTCCCGTTCCGGTTAGCGCCGCTCCGATGACCCCGCCCGCGATCGCCGCGACCCACGGCGTCCTATTGCTCTCGCTCACGCTTCTTCTTGTCCTTCTTCAGCGCATTTTCCGATACCATGGCGATATCCTGCGCGCGAAGATAGTCAGCCGTTCCTTGCGGCAGTCCGGCCATGGCCATGCGGGCGCTGGTCAGCGCGAGCTTGTCATTGCCTTCGAGGTTGCTGCGTTCGGCGGTGGCGAGGGCAGCACGGGGCTGATCGCCCTCGCGATCGTAGACCACCCCAAGCTGGTACCAGGCGAACGGATTGTCGTTGTCGCGGTTGACCGCATTCTTCAGCACCTGCTTCGCTTCCGCGAAATTCTTCGCGTCTTCGGACGCGATCAGGGCGTGGCCGAGCATCACCGCGATCATCGGCATGTTGGGCGCCCGGGCGACTGCCTTCCGCAACGGGGCGAGCGCTTCCTTGGGCTTGCCGCCTTCCAGCAAGATCTGACCTTTCAGCTCCAGGAAGAAGGGATCATCCGGATCGATCGCCAGCAGCGCGTCGGCCTCGGCATTGGCTTTGTCGGGATAGGCGCCGAGGTGATAGGCATAGGCGCGCGCGTAATGTGCGGGGATGCTGGTGTCGCTCTCGGGATATCGTTGGACCGCTTCCTTTGGCGTCACATAGCCGATCAGCTTGGCCTTGACCCGCTGGAAGCGCGCCTCCAGCGCCGGATCGGTCTTCCGGTTCCAGGCAGGATCCTTCTGATACAATTCGGTTAGCGCGGCGATGCGCTCGCTCGACAGCGGGTGGGTGCGGTCGTAACTGTCCTTGGCGTAGATCGCGAGGCGATACTCCTGGCCCTGCAGCTTCTTGAAGAATTCCAGGCTGCCGCGGCCGCTGATCCCGGCCTTGGAGAGATAGGCGACGCCAGCCTGGTCGGCACTCGATTCCTGGGCTCGGCTGAAGGCGAGGAAGGTGCCCATCGCCGCCTGCTGTCCAGCCGCCATGATACCCATGCCCGCATCGCCCGCGCCTGCGGCAATCGCCGCCGCGGCCAGGACGAGGCTCAGCAGGGAAACGCCGGCGGCCTTGCCGAGACCCTCATGGATCCGGATGGCATGCCCGCCCGCGACGTGACCGAGTTCGTGCGCGATCACGCCTTGCAGCTGGTTGGCGTTGTCGGTGTTGGTCACCATCCCGCTGTGGATGTAAACAAACTGACCCTGGGCAACGAAGGCATTGACTTCCGGATCGTTGATCAGGACGACCTTCACGCTCTTCGGATCGAGCCCGGCGGCCTCGATCAGCGGGTCGCTCATCTCCTTGAACAGGAGCTCGGTTTCGCTGTCGCGCAGGATAGACTGCGCCATCGCGGGGCGGGCGGCGGCGAAAAACAGCAGCGCGCCGACCATGAAAAGCCGGATCAGGCGGGTCATGCCGCCCTTTCCCACCAGCCGCCTGAACGGCAAATGAAAACCGGCCCGGCGCGAAGGGGCGCGGGCCGGTGTTTCATCGCTCGACCGCCTCGCCTAGCCGAAGGTCCGCTGCCACCAGCCGCGGCGCGGTTCGGTGGGAGCGTCCTCATTGCTCGGCTCAGGCGTCGGTGTCTTGCCGGAGGGCGTCGCCTCGACCGGCGCGTCCTCGGCTTTTCCCTCGACCTTGCTCGGGGCGGCCTTCTTGGCGCGCGTCTTGCGCTTCGGCTTGCCTTCCTCCGCCGCTTCGTCGGCTGGCGTCGATTCCCTGACGGCCCTGGCCACTTCGACTGCCTGCGCGACCGGCGCGGGCTCGGCGACCGCTTCCACGTCCTGCTTGCCCTCGGCCTGGCCCGGAGCGGCCTTTCGAGCGCGCGGGCGCCGCCGGGTTTTTGGTTTCTCTTCCTCCGCCACATTTTCGGCAGGCACCGGCTCTTCCGCCAGCGGCAGGTCGGCCATTGGCGGCTCCTCCGGCGAGATGCCGGCAGCCGGTTCGCCCTCGCTGCTCTTGCGGCCACGTCCACGGCCGCCGCGGCGGCGCGGCTTTCCGCCCGCTTCCGACGGCCGCTCCTCGGCCTGCTCCTCGGCGCCCAGCACCTCGGCTTCGGGCGCTTCCTCGGCGGTTTCCGGCAGCTGCTCGGCCTGTTCGCCGGCCTCAGGCTCGCCGTCGCGGCGGCGGCCACGCCCGCCGCGCCGACGCCGGCGCCGGCGCTTGCGGCCTCCGTCGCCGTCTTCATCGCGCTCCGTGCGTTCTTCGCGGGTCTCCGCTTCCTCGGCTTCTTCGGCCTCGACGTCGACCTCATCCTCCTCGGGAAGATATTCGTCTTCCTCCTCGATCAGGATCGGCTGGGCGGCCGGGCGTTCCTTCGGCTGCGGGCGCGGGCCGGAGCTTTCGACCGTCATCCGGGCACCCTCGAACATCTCCTCGATGGCGATCTCGACCGTCACGCCATAGCGTTCCTCGATCTCGGCCAGCTCACCACGCTTCCTGTTGAGGACATAGATCGCGGCCTCGCTGCCGGCGCGGAGCAGGATCCGGTCGCCGCGGCCGCGGGCCGCTTCATCCTCGATGATCCGGAGCGCACTAAGGCCCGCGGAAGAGGCGGTGCGCATCAGGCCGGTGCCTTCGCAGTGCGGACAGGCCTTGGTCGACGCTTCCAGCACGCCGGTACGCAGCCGCTGGCGGCTCATTTCCATCAGTCCGAAGCCGGAGATGCGGCCGACCTGGATCCGCGCCCTGTCGTTCTTCAGCGCCTCCTTCATCGCCTTCTCGACCTTCCGGACATGGCTCGACTGCTCCATGTCGATGAAGTCGATGACGATCAGGCCGGCCATGTCGCGCAGCCGCAGCTGGCGGGCGATCTCGTGCGCCGCCTCGATATTGGTCGCGTAGGCGGTCTGCTCGATATTATGCTCGCGGGTCGACCGGCCCGAGTTGATGTCGATCGAGACCAAGGCCTCGGTCGGGTTGATTACCAGATAGCCGCCGGACTTCAGCTGGACGACGGGCTGATACATCGCCGTCAACTGGTCCTCGACGCCGTAGCGCTGGAAGATCGGCGTCGGGTCGGCATATTGCTGCACCCGGCGGACGTGGCTGGGCATCAGCAGCTTCATGAAGCCGCGGGCGGCCTTGAAGCCCTCGTCGCCCTCGACCACCACTTCCTCGATCTCGCGGTGATAGAGGTCGCGGATGGCGCGCTTGATGAGGTCGCTATCGCGATAGATCAACGCCGGAGCGGAGGAGGAGAGGGTGCGCTCGCGCACCTCGTCCCACAGCCGGGCGAGATAGTCGAAGTCGCGCTTGATCTCGACCTTGGTGCGCTGCAGCCCGGCGGTCCGGACGATCAGGCCCATGGTCGAGGGCAGCTTCAAATCGGCGATGATCGACTTCAGCCGCTTGCGGTCAGCGCCGTTAGAGATTTTCCGGCTGATGCCGCCGCCGTGCGAGGTGTTGGGCATCAGCACGCAATAGCGGCCGGCCAGCGACAGATAGGTGGTCAGCGCCGCACCCTTGTTGCCGCGCTCCTCCTTGACAACCTGGACCAGCAGCACCTGGCGGCGCTGGATGACGTCCTGGATCTTGTAGCGCCGGCGCAGCGCCTGGCGCTTCTTGCGAAGCTCCTCGGCGGCGCTTTCGTCGACCGGCGAGCGGGCCGAGCCGGTGCCGACCTCGGCCGCCTCGTCGCCCTCAGCTTCGCCTTCATGCTCTTGTTCGCCATCGGGCTCACCGGCATCCTCGCCAGCGTCGTACGCGTCCTCGGCATCATCATATTCGGCCGAACGGAGACGCTCTTCCTCGGCGGCATGAGCAGCTTCCTCGGCCAGCAGCGCGTCGCGGTCGGCCTTGGGAATCTGATAGTAATCGGGATGGATTTCGCTGAAAGCGAGGAAGCCGTGGCGGTTGCCGCCATAGTCGACGAACGCCGCCTGCAGCGACGGTTCGACCCGCGTGACCTTGGCTAGATAAATATTACCTTTGAGCTGCTTGTGCTCCGAGGATTCGAAATCAAATTCCTCGATCCGGCTTCCCTTGGCGACTGCGACCCGGGTCTCCTCCGGGTGGCGCGCGTCGATTAGCATGCGCATGGACATTGAAAATTCTCCGGGCGCGCAGGCCGGCCGTCATGAACCGGCGGCGCGCGATAGTAAGGGCCTGCGCTTCCTCGGCGCGGGCACGATGTGCGGAAACTGCCTCTGCTGCATGGCGCTTCGCGATCCTCGTCGCGAACGACGCGCCGCCGTGCTCACCTGGGAGCATGGCAGTGGCGTCTTGTGGCATCATGCAGCGTCAACCTTGAACGCCGCCATTCGATTGAAGGCGGCCGCGTCCAGCCGAATATCGGCGAGGACGATCCCGGTTAGCATCGCCCCTGCCGCGCCGCAACCATTGC
>DASWTR010000069.1:0-1954 GCA_036402035.1 Sphingomicrobium sp. | reverse complement strand
CCGTTCAAGCCGGACCACTACCGCTACTAGGCTCGCCTATTCGGGCGTGAAGCGGCGCTCGCGGATCCAGCGGCTGGCGAGATATTTCTCGCCGGCCGTCACCGGCAAGCCGGCATGTTGAGAGCGGTCGTCGGGCTTCCCCGACGCGTCGGCATTACGGAATAGCAGGCCATCGCCCTTCTTGCCCTTGACCTTGAGCCCGGTAGCGAGAAATTCGGTTTCGCCACCTTCATAATCGTCATTGAGATAGACTAGGAAGGTCAGCACGCGCTGGTTGTCGGCATCGCCGATGGCATCGAAATGCGCGCGATACTGCTGGCCGGGCCGATAACGCAGCACCTGCAGAGGCTCGCCCTGCTTGACGTGAGTCCCGCTGGCCTCGGCGAGGCGGCGGCACAGCGCGTGGATCGCGGGGCTCTCGGTAACCAGCGGAAACCCCACCGCGTCGGAGGTCCGCACCGGGTTGGGAACATGCTGTCCGGTTTGTGGATCGACCACCAGCGACGGCTGAAGCGTGGGCTGCGAACGCTCGACCAGAAAGTCGCATTCCGCAGAGGTAAACAGGTCGGGGAAAAGTCGGACGTCGGGCGAGGTGGACAATTGTTCGGCCGGGAAGGGGCCGCGCGGTTCGCCGTGGTCGCCAAGGTTCATTGCGCCAATCACCTTGCGCTCAAGCGCCGCGTTCGCATCAGTTCGCGCGGCGTCGTCCAGCAGCTTCATCGCCGCCGCCCAGTCGGCCGGGGCGCCGGTCCCATTTGCGACGAAGGCCCGATAGGTCTCCGCAGCGGACGCACTGCCGGCCTGCGCCGCCTTGCCGAACAGGTCGCGCGACAAGGGCAGGTCGCGGTTCACGATCTGCCCGGAAAGCGCCATGCTCGCCAGCATCTCGAGCGCGTCGGCATCGCCGCTCCTGGCCGCCTGGCTCAGCAGGTCCATCCCCTGCCGATACAAGCCCGAACCGAACAGCGCCCGCGCTTTGTCGACACTCCTTTCAGTCATGCGGACTTGTTGGCAGCCGCCGCGCATCGTCGCCACAAAAAAAAGGCCGGGGCAGAAGCCCCGGCCAAAGTGGTTAGAGATGGTTGGTTTTTAGAACTGAGCCTTGAAGCCCGCGTAGATGAAGCGGCCCTTGGCGTCGTAGATCGCGGCGTTACCCGTACCGCGGTCGGTGATGCCAGTGGTACCCGTGCCGGCCAGGCCGAGCGGCGGGTGCTTGTCAAAGATGTTGTCGACGCCGGCGTAGAAGTTGAGCTGACGACCGAAGCCGAGGTTCTTCAGTTCCACCTCGCCACGGATGTCGTGGTAGAACACCGACTTGTACTTGACCGGGTCCGCGGCATCCAGGTTGTTCGGCGGGCAGACCGCCGGGGTGCCGCTGCAAGCGCCTTCCAGCTCTTCGAAGTTTTCGTAGAGACTGGTGTACATCGGGCCGATGTACCGCATGCGGTAGCCAAGCGTGAACGGCCCGCGAGTCAGGTCGGTATCCCAGCGGAACTCGTCCTTCGGGTCGCCCAGCTCGCTCAGGATGCGATTCTCGAACTCGGGCAGCGCCGGGTTCTCGAAATTGCTGATCTGGATATTGTGGGTGTAGATCAGGTTGGTGCTGATCCTGAACAGGTCGCTCACGTTGCCGCGGTAAGCGACGTTGACGTCGATGCCTTCGCGGCGACGAGCTGCGAAGTTGACGCCCGACTGTAGCAAGCTGTTGCCGAGGATCTCGCCCGGCTGTTGACCGAACGCATCGGGAGCACCGGTGAGGTTGCGCTCGAACAGCGAGCAGAACACGTTGTTCAGGCTCGGCTGATCGTAGCAGTTATTAGCGATCGCCTGCGCACCGAGCGCAACGATCACATTGCTCACCTTGATCTTGTACCAGTCGACGCTGAGGGACAGGCCTGGGACCCAGCGGGGCTGAATGACCGCGCCGATGGTGTAGCTGTCCGCAGTTTCTTCC
>DASWTR010000068.1:0-2738 GCA_036402035.1 Sphingomicrobium sp. | reverse complement strand
CATGCTTGCCCGACACTTTGTTCCAGGCCGCGGCGACACGCTCGCGTGACGAATAAGCGCCGAGCTGGACGACCGCCCGGCTCTTGCCGTTGGCCGAGGCGCGCGCAGCCGAGGCCTTGCGCGGCTTCGGCAGCGGATCCGCCAGCCGGACGGCCGCGGGCGACAAGGCCGGACGGGCCTCCGCCAGCTTGACCGGCTCAACCTGCGGTTCGGGCGCCGCATAGGCGGGCACGGCCGGCACCGGTTCAGCGGCGGCGAGAGCCACGGGCTCCGGCGTCGGCTCCGCGACCTGCGGCAGCTCGACCGTAGCGGTCGAGGTCAGGTCGGCTGGAATTTCGCTGGCCGGGACAGGCTGGGCCACCGGTTCGGCAGCTGCCTGGCGAACGGCTTCGTTCTTGTTCAGCGCGAGACGGACCGGCTGACCAGGGTCGCCGGCGACCGGCTGGATGCCGATGAACGCCGCGACCTGGTCCGACTTACGGGCCGGATTGGCCAGCGCCATCCACTGTTCGATGCGGGCATCGAGTTGATCGGCGGGGACGTCCTGCGACGCAACGATGCGGGCTTGGGCCCAATCGCCTGCCAGGGCATGGGCCAGCGCCAGATTCTGGCGGGTGCGCGAATCGGACACGCGCGAGCGAGCCGCTTCGTCGAGCACGGCTACTGCCGCTTGCGGGTCGCCGGCCAGCGCCAGCGCGAGGCCGGTATCGGCCGGGTTCAGAATGGTTTGCGCTTCGGCCAGCAGCTGCTTGGCCTCGTCCTGCCTGCCTTGGGCAATCTGCATCAGCGCCAGCTTCAGGATGACCTGGGGCTGGGCGGGCAGCAGGCTGATCGAATCGCGATAGGCCGCCTCGGCCGATGCGAAACGGCCGGCAGCGAGGTAGCAATTACCAAGCAGCGAACGGAAACCGGCATCTCGCGGGCTGCCCTCAACCGCCTCTTCCGCCAGCTTGATAGCCGTGACGACATCATTCGATGCGAGTGCGGCCTGCGCCCGCGTCGCAACGCCCAGCTTGCCGGAGTTGGCCGGCCCGCCGAAGATCGAGGCGCTGCGCGGTCCTGTGGCAGTCCCGGCGCAGCCGGCCGTCAGCGCGGCGAGCGAAACGGCGGTCAGTGCGGTCCCCAGACGATTCGACTTGGTCATGAAAATATCCCCCAGTCCCAATTAGGCGCTCTTCTTGCGGGGCGCTTTCTCTGCCATTGAATCCAGTTCCGGCATGGCCTGCAGCAACTGATCGAGTGCATCGGTCACCAACTGCTGGGCCGATCGACCATCCACGGCGCATGCCAGGCGCAACTTGAGATGACGCGCCGGGTCAAGCCGCAGCGTGAAGGCCGACTTGCTCTTGCTGCCCGGCGTCGCCCGCGGCTTGCGCGGACGAGCGGGCGCAGGCACGGCGACGCGCTGCGGGATGATCGCTACCGGTGCCGGTTCGGCCAGCGGCTCGGCGTCGGTAGCTTCCGGATCGTAAAGCTCGGCGGTTTCGTCGATATATTCGCCATCCTCGCCCTCGCCATCCTCATCATGGGCGGCGAAGCGGCTGGCGAGCTCCGCATGCTGGTCATGAACCGGCGACGGGATCGGGGTCAGTGCCGAAATCGGGTTGCGCAGCGGCTGCTCGGGCAGCTCTTCGCCGAATGCGTCATGCTCCTCGTCCCGGACCGGCGTAGCGGCGGGCTTGGGCGGCTCGAAGCCCATATCGTTCCAGCCCAGATCTTCCAGGCCCGCGCCGGTCTGGGCGCCAAAGCCCTGGGGACGCATTGCCGGACGGGCGGCACCCTTGCGGGCCAACAGGCCCGAGGAGAGCGACGCGAATGCCTTGGGTTCTCCCATCGCGCTCACTCCTTACTGGCCCACCACGCGGCGGCCGAAGCCGCCAACGGGACGCGGGCTGGCCGCACCGATACCCGGCGCCTGGTTCGGCGCGGCAAACACGGTACGGCGGAAATTCTTTTCGAGCCGGTCGGAGATATAATCCCACAGCTCGGTCACCTCGCGCGCCGAGCGGCCGTTGGGGTCGACCTCCATCACCGTGCGGCCGTCGATCATCGAGGCGGCGAAATCCGTGCGGTGGTGAAGCGTGACCGGCGCGACCGTGCCGTGCTGCGACAGGGCGACTGCGGCTTCGTAGGTGATCTTGGCCTTGGGCGTCGCGGCGTTGACCACGAAGATCAAAGGCTTGCCGGCGCGGTCGCAAAGATCGACCGTGGCGCCGACGGCGCGCAGATCGTGCGGGCTCGGGCGGGTCGGAATAACGATCAGCTCAGCCACCGCGATAACTGACTGGATGGCCATGGTGATGGCCGGGGGCGTATCGATCACCGCCAGGCGGAAACCCTGCTGCCGAAGCACTTCGAGGTCCGACGCGAGCCGGGCCACCGTGGTCTGGGCGAAAGCGGGCATGTCGTCATGTCGCTCGTTCCACCAATCGGCCAGCGATCCTTGCGGATCAATGTCGATGAGGCAGACCGGGCCGGCGCCCGCCAGCTGCGCTTGCACCGCAAGGTGACCGGACAGGGTGGTTTTGCCCGACCCTCCCTTCTGCGATGCCAATGCCAGAACGCGCATGTATTTCCCCTTGGCGAGACGTCCGATTTGGCCTCACCTGACAGCAAAGCCCCTAAAAACTGGTTAATGTCGGCCCGACCTTGTTTGCGCTTCCCAAGGACGGCTAGGGTTAAGAAATCGACGCCTAAGGTGCTGGAATGAATAAGCTGTTGCTTGGCCTGTTGCTCGC
>DASWTR010000067.1:0-8930 GCA_036402035.1 Sphingomicrobium sp. | reverse complement strand
CGCGTCCCTGGATCGGGGGGCAAGTCCAAGCTGGTCGGCGATGTCGATTTCGCTTCCGCCAGCAGCGTCGCCGGGGCGATCACGCCGGTTCCGGGCGGGGTCGGCCCGATGACCATCGCCTGCCTGATCCGCAACACGATGGTGTCGGCGGCGCGACGCGACGGCTATCGGGTGCCGGAGGGCCTATGATCGAAGCGCTGCTCCTTGCCGCTGCCCAGCCGGCAATGTCCGCGATCGACGCCGAACGCGCCTTCGTCGCCGACGCGCACAAGCTCGGCCAGTGGACTGCCTTCCGCAAATGGGCGGCGCCGGATGCGATCATGTTCCTGCCTCAGGCCGGAAACGCTCAGGAGTGGCTTAAGGACAAGGCCGACCCGCCGGTCCCAGTCTTCTGGTGGCCGGGGCGGAGCTATGTCAGCTGCGACGGCAACACCGCGGTCAACACCGGCCCGTGGGTTCGCCAATGGGGCAAGGCGGTCGGCTATTTCACGACCGTTTGGCAACGGCAGGCCGACGGCAGCTGGAAATGGCTGCTCGACCATGGCGACACGCTGGCAACGCCGCGGACAGAGGGCGGCGACATCAAGCCTGTGGTCGCTTCATGCGAAAAACCGGGACCAACTAGCCTGCCAATTCGAACTGACACCGTACCAGAGCGCAAGGTTGCGGACGGTGGCGGGCAGAGCGGGGATGGGACCGTGATCTGGCTGTGGGACGTTCAAAACGACGGCAGTCGCGAATTTCGGACCTACCTTTGGAACGGCAAGGTCATGGAACAGGTAATCCATGACAAGGTAGCGGCGTCGCCATGATCGAGCTGTTCACCACCGCGTTCATCACCTTGGCGGTGATTATCGATCCGCCGGGCTGCGCGCCGATTTTCGCGTCGCTGACCGCGGGGACCGACGCCGCGCATCGCCGAAGCATGGCCATCCGCTCGGCGCTCGTCGCATGGTGCATCCTGCTGTTCTTCGCCCTGCTCGGCGAGCCCCTGCTAAGAACCTTGGGCATCAGCCTGTCGGCCTTTCGCCTGGCGGGCGGCATCATGCTGTTCATGATCGCCCTCGACATGGTGTTCGAACGCCGGACCGAACGGCGGGAGGAACGGGCCGAGGAGATCAAGGGCACGCCGGAGGCGGAGGATATCTCGGTCTTTCCCATGGCGATTCCGATGATCGCCGGTCCCGGCTCGATCGCGTCGATCATGCTGCTGACCGCCCGCGCCGACACCATCGCCGAGGACGCGATCGTTCTCGGCGCGCTGACCGCGGTGATGCTGCTGACCCTGGCCGCCCTGCTGGCGGCCGGGCCGCTGATGCGGCTGATCGGGGCCAAGCTGGAGGCGATGATCACGCGCATTCTCGGCGTGATCCTGGCCGCCCTCGCAGCGCAATTTGTGCTGGACGGATTGGAACGCAGCTTGCCCGGCCTGGCCGGCTAGCGGACCACCTTCCACATCTTGAACGGCGAATCCTTGGGGAGCTGGACCGGCTCGAGCCAGGCCGGAACCTTGCCCTTCATCAGCTGGGCATAAAACCCGTTCCTGGCTTCGGCCATGAAGATGGTCGCGGTCGACATGTCCGGGCAGACCAGCAGATAATCGCTCCGATATTCCGCTATAATGCGCTGCGCCTGCGCCTCAGGCCCACGGAACGCTTTCATCACGTCGGCGATGGCCCGGTCATTGCGGTGGTAAGGTCCGCCGACCGCGTCATGACGCGTCGTGACGATCAGCCGCGGCCCAAGGTCGATGAAGGTAAAGATCATGCCTTTCGGCTGCCGGTTGACGGCGGCCAATGCGGGCAGCGACGCGCAGGAACGGTTGGCGACTCCAACCTTGGCGCGGTTCGTAGTGACCTTCTCCGCCGGAACCAGTTGCATCGCCAGCGGCACGGTCGCGCCGAACGCCGTCAATACCAGCAGGACCGCGGCAAGATGATGCCAAAGCTTGGGCGAGTGGAACAAGGGCGCGGCCACCAGCGCGATCAGTGCCGTCGCCGCGGGCAATGCCATCATCTGCGACGGCGGGCCGGCGCGAATCTGCCAGAATAGCAAAGCGAACGAAACCACCGACGGCAGGGCCACAGCCAGCGTTCTAACCAGTAGATCGCGCCCTTCGGAGCCCCGCTGCCAGGCGCGCCAGATTAAAAATGCCCAGCCGAACAGGGCAGTCACCGGCAGCGCCAGCGCAACCGTGCCGATCCGCCAACTGTGCCGATAGAAGGGCCGCGCCTCACGAACATGGTCCAGCCACAGCTCGGTCGCCTCGGGCGAAACGCCTTCGAGGCGCTGCAGGCAATGGGGCCAAGCGAGCGCGTGGAAGCCGGCGACCACCGCCCCGGCCAGGACGGCCGCTCCCAACCTTGCCTTCCAGCTCTCCACCCTGACGGAGGCGAGCAGCAGCATGACCACTCCGCCAATCGCCGCGTCGCTCAGCCAGACTGGGGACAAGGCGTCGCAAACCGCTTGGCGATTGGCTTCCGAGGCAAAGATCAGAAACCCGGCCCCGGTGCTTGCAACCAGCGAGGCGGCATAAGCCGCCAGTCTGTGTCGCTGGTCACGGTCCGCGACCCATAACAGGACGGTAGCGCCGGCCAGCAGGGCCAGATAGATCATCATTTCCAGCCCGATCGAGAGCGACAGGCCGGTGGCGACACCCATCACGACCCCGCCCCTTGCTCGCCGTGGGTCGGCCATGCCCGAAATGGCGATGGCGAGCAGCGCGATCTGCCAGCCATGGTGGTCGATCCTGAGCGGAGCGAACATGCCGATCGTCGAATAGGCGCACAGCAGGCCTATCACCGGCAGCGGCCATGCCTTTTCGTGGACCAGCCGCTTCATTGTAAGAGCTAGCGCGAACATCAGCGGCAGCAGCGGAATCAGCGGCGCGATCGCCGCCGCCGCCCGTTCCGCGCCCGCGCCGCCGATCAATGGTTTCAGCAGCAGGATCAGCCCGGCAAGCGGCAGGTCGACAAACCTCGACCAATGAATGTTGGCGCCGCCGTGCGCCGGGTCGAAGCGATGCTGGACGAGGTCGTACCAGCCCTGCCCGCCGAGCAAGGCGCGGACCTGCGCCATGCGCAGATTGTCGTCGGTGTCGGGAAGCGCGAACGCCTGAATGTTCGCCCAGCGGTTGGCGATGATGAATAGGGCATAGAGCAGCCAGAAGCCCACCAGGACCAGCCGCCAATGGCGAAACAGGCGGTCGGCTACCCGATCAAACAAAGCCGAAAACCGATCTTCGCCCATCACCGCCCCCGCCAACTCTCGCATTGTGTCCTAGCGGCGAAACACTACAGAGCAAGCGGATGATCCACTCGGCGCTCCACAAGCTCGATCCCGAACGGCGCACCGTGCTGGTTCAGCTGGTGCGCTACGCGGTCGCGGGGCTGGTGATCACGCTCGCGGTCGCCGCCAGCTATTGGCTGATCACCGAGCTGCTCCGCATTGACCCAATGATCAGCTTCACCATCGTGTTCGTGGTCTTCTCAATCATCAGCTATGTCACCCACGGTGAATTCAGCTTCCGCGGACATGGCACCCGCGATCGGCATCATATCCGGATGGGCCGCTTCCTCGCGGTCAATATCGTTGGCTATGTCGTCAATCAGGGCTTCATCTGGTTCCTGGTGAAACAGCTTCACGGGCCAACTTGGTGGCCGACCATTCCTATGGTTTTCGTAACGCCGCTCTTGACCTTCGCGCTGCATCGCCGCTTCGTCTACGCATGAGCCCCGCACGATGACCCACGTCGAACTCAGCCTGGTTATTCCTGTCAAGGATGAGGAAGTGGCCATCGGGCCCTGCCTGGCGCGGGTCATTCCGGTCCTGGAGGGCATGGACGATCCGGCCGCCAGGTCATTCGAAATATTGTTCGTCGACGATGGCAGCACCGATACGACACTCGACGTCGTTCGCAAGGCTCATGCCGCCGACCCTCGCATTCGCGGCATTTCGCTGTCCCGCAATTTCGGCAAGGAGGCCGCCTTGTCCGCCGGACTCGATGCGGCCCGCGGCAAATCGGTGGTGCCGCTCGACGTCGACCTGCAGGATCCGCCCGAGGCACTGCCGAAGATGGTTGCGCAATGGCGGGCCGGTTTCGACGTGGTCTATGGGGTCCGCGACAATCGCGAGACGGACAGCCTGCCCAAGCGACTTACCGCAGACTTTTACTACCGGGCGCACAACTGGCTATCGAACGACAAAATCCCGGAGCATGCCGGCGACTTCCGCCTGCTCGACCGGAAGGTGGTCGACGTCATCCGGCGGATGCCGGAGCGCAACCGGTTCATGAAAGGACTCTTCGCTTGGGCCGGCTTCAAACAGACCGCCGTTCTGTACCACCGCGAAGAACGTAAGGTTGGCAAGACCAAGTATAATTATTGGAAGCTGTGGACGCTGGCGATCGATGGGATCACCTCGGCGTCGACCTTGCCACTGCGCGTATGGAGCTACCTCGGCGCGTTGGTCGCGCTCGGGGCCCTAGCCTTTGCCGGTGTCATCGTAATCCGGACCCTGACGACCGGCATCGATGTCCCCGGCTACGCCTCACTAATGGTGGCCATCCTCTTCCTTGGTGGCTTGCAGTTGTTGTCGCTAGGAGTGCTAGGCGAATATGTTGGCCGAATCCTGACGGAGGCCAAGGCTCGTCCCCTCTACATCGTTCGGGAAACGATCGACTGATGGAGCGCAAAGTCTATGAGCAGATGGCGCAGCTCGATAGCATGCATTGGTGGTTCACCGCGCGCCGCCGCATCCTCGACGGCCTGATCGAACGAGTTGTCCGCCCACCGAAAAATGCCCGGATCCTGGAGCTTGGCGCGGGCACCGGCCACAATCTGGCGATGCTATCTAGGTTCGGCACGATCGAGGCTAGCGAGCTCGATCCGATAGCCCGGCAAATCGCCAGCCAGCGGCTGGGCCAGCCGGTGGTGGAGGCCGCCTTGCCGGAGCTCGGCATGTTCGCGGCCGACAGCTACGATCTGGTTGCCCTGCTCGACGTGCTCGAGCATGTCCCCGACGACGCGGCCTCGCTTAAGTCCATCTATCGGCTGCTCAAGCCTGGCGGGGCGCTGTTGCTGACAGTTCCGATCAACCCTTGGATGTGGAGCGCCCACGATGTCGCTCACCATCATCAGCGCCGCTACCGCCGGCAGGAAATCCGCCGCTTGGCGACGGACGCCGGATTCGACATCGAGCTATTGTCTCCGTTCAACAGCCTGCTGTTCCCGCCTATCGCCGCAGTGCGCCTTGCCGGCAAGCTGACCGGCAAGGACGACAGCGACGACGCCATGCCTTCCGCACCGGTCAACTGGCTGCTCGACACGATCTTCGGGCTGGAACGCGCCCTTATCGGTCGGATGCCGATGCCGTTCGGAGTGAGTCTGGTGGCGGTCCTGCGCCGTCCTCGCTGAGCGGTACCTTGGCAAGCAGGATTGAACCGTTTCCGGCCCATACCGGCTGCCACCCCGTGACCCATTCCCTGGGGATCGGCCGCATGTCGATCAGCCACAGATAATCAAAGGCCTCGCGAGGCAGATTGCTGAGCGCCGTCCGGACCGACCAGCCCTCATGCCGGCACCCGGGATCGCGAACAATTTGCGACGGATCGCGCTGGAACCAACCGGCGGCAGGATAGCGGACTGTCATCAAAGCCGATCCCGCCATCGGCCAATGGTCGTTGGTATAGGCCTCGCGACGGACGGTTGCGAGCGCCCCCAGATGATCGGAGCGGCGGTGCGACCATTGTTCGCATCGATCCCAAACCAATACCGCGACACGCGACCCCATCAGCACATAGTCTAGCGCCTTCAGCTGTTCGGCCTGGCGCTTGCCGGCAATCGCCATACTCGCTGTCGTTCCGGCCAGCCGCATCAACATGAACCCGACCGCGGCTAGCGCCAGCCAGGTTGCCAGCGGAAAGCGCGTCTCCTGCTTGAACCGGACTGCAAGGACAAAGATCGCGGCCGCGAACGGCACCAAGCGCATGTCGGCATAGGCCGACCCGAATACGATGCGCGGCAACAGCACATAGGTCGCGGCCAGCACCAGTCCGGAGAAGGCCAGGTTGCGGGACAGCGTCAGGCGTGGGTGCAATAGCGCGAAAACCGGCACCGCCAGGACAATGACTGCGGAGGCGATGTCGAACGCCTCCCACCGGTCCCTGAACATGCGCAGCAGATATTCCCACTTATAGTCCCAGTCGAACCAGCGCTTGGTCAGGCCGCCAGTCGCCTCGCTCCGCCACAGGAGGATCATCAGCGCGGGCAATGCCATCGACGACGCGTGGAAGCCGGCCCTGGTCGCGGACATCCACCAGCTATGCCCCCGGTCATGCTGCCGCACGGCCTCTGCCGACAGGCAGAGCAGGCCGAGCGTGCCCCACCCGAATGTGTGCGCGAAATAGACGATGAAGCTGATCGGCACGAACAGCATCGCACGGAGCCTGGTCTTGCCCAGGCGGCCCAGCCGTAGCCATAGTCCGAAGGCGAGTAGCGCCA
Source organism: Sphingomicrobium sp. (assembly GCA_036402035.1). Lineage (GTDB taxonomy): Bacteria > Pseudomonadota > Alphaproteobacteria > Sphingomonadales > Sphingomonadaceae > Sphingomicrobium. The sequence goes on along the minus strand of DASWTR010000067.1, from coordinate 2,430 downwards.
GCGCCATGGATAAGGCGAAGTTGGTGAAACCGAACATGAACGGATGGCCGAACGCCAGCGGCAGTGCGAAGGCCGCGGTAGGAGGCAAGCGGTTGTGAACCTCCCGAGCGACCCACAACATGCCGGCGACCGTCAACGGCGGGATCGACATCACGACCAGCTTGGTGGCAGGTTCGATCCCGATCAGCTTGGCGAGCGGGACGACCAGGATATCAACGCCGAGGTTGCCGATCGGCAGCCAGCGGAAGCTGTACCATTGCTGCAAGGTCGTCGTGCTATGCCAGACGTCCAGAGCAATCTTATAGCGGCCCATATGTCCGCCGACGTCGACCAACGGGGGAATCGCCGGATAGATCAGCGGCACGAAGGCCAGCAGGATCATCGCCGCGACGAACGGGCGTCCTTCCCACCAGGGACGCGGCGCGCCTTTGGGCAGCGCGGCGGCCGCGGGCGCGTCGGCAAGGAGGTGCGGCGTGCGGATCACACGCCGTCGCGCCTCCCGAGCAGACGAAGGCGGAGCGCGTTCAGCTTGATGAAGCCCTCGGCATCGCGCTGGTCATAGGCGCCGGCGTCATCCTCGAACGTTACCACCTTCTCGCTGTAGAGGCTGTGCGGCGACTTGCGGCCGGTGATGTGGACGCCGCCCTTGTACAGCTTCAGGCGGACCGTGCCGTCGACCTTGGCCTGGCTATGGTCGATCGCCGCCTGCAGCATCTGGCGCTCGGGCGAGAACCAGAAGCCATTGTAGACCAGCTCCGCATAGCGCGGCATCAGCTCGTCCTTGAGGTGCGCCGCGCCGCGGTCGAGCGTCAGCTGCTCGATCCCCCGGTGCGCCGCATGATAGATGGTTCCGCCCGGCGTCTCGTACATGCCGCGGCTCTTCATCCCGACGAAGCGGTTCTCGACCAGGTCGAGCCGGCCGATGCCGTGGCGCTTGCCCAGCTCGTTGAGCTTGGTCAGCAAAGCCGCAGGTGACAGCGCCTCGCCGTTGACCGCCACCCCGTCGCCGCCTTTGAACTCGACGCTGATTTCTTCCGGCGTGTCGGGCGCCGAAACCAGATCGTCGGTCCGCGAATAGACATAGTCGGGGACTTCGGCCCAAGGATCCTCCAGCACCTTGCCCTCCGACGAGGTGTGCAGCAGGTTGGCGTCGGTCGAGAAAGGGCTTTCGCCGCGCTTGTCCTTGGGCACCGGGATCTGGTTCTTCTCGGCGAAATCGATCAGCGCGGTGCGGCTCGTCAGGTCCCATTCGCGCCACGGGGCGACCACCTTGATATCGGGCGCCAGCGCATAATAGCCGAGCTCGAAGCGGACCTGGTCGTTGCCCTTGCCAGTCGCGCCATGGCTGACGGCGTCGGCCCCCACTTCCCGCGCAATTTCGATTTGCCGCTTGGCGATCAGCGGCCGGGCGATCGAAGTGCCGAGCAGGTACAGGCCCTCGTACAGCGCATTGGCGCGCATCATCGGGAAGACGTAATCGCGGACGAATTCCTCACGCAGATCGTCGATGAAGATATGCTCGGGCCGGATCCCCATCAGCTCGGCCTTGTGGCGCGCCGGGCCAAGCTCTTCGCCCTGGCCAAGGTCGGCCGTGAAAGTCACGACCTCGCAAGCGTAGGTCTGCTGCAGCCATTTCAGGATCACGCTCGTGTCGAGACCGCCCGAAAAGGCGAGCACGACGCGATTGATCTTGTCGGCCATTGGGTCGCTTCCTTCGTCATACTTTGGAGTGGCGCGCGCCTTGCCACCATCACCCCTGCCGTTCAAGCGGCATACAGCTAGGCGGAGTAGTCTGCTCACTTCGAATTGAGGAGGGACGCCCCTGTGAAGAAGCTGATGATTGCGGCCACGGCGCTTCTGGCTGGCACTGCCGCGCTGGCGCAGACCGCGCCGGTCGCTCAACCGACACCCGCGACGCCAACTATTCGGCCGATGCAGGACAATGTCATGACCCGCTCGGAAGCCGTAGCGCTAGTTCGCGAGCATTTCGGCCGGATCGACGCCGACCGTGACGGCGCGATCACCACCGCCGAGGCCACCGAGGTCCACGGCAAGATGCGCGGAGATCGAAAAACCCATAGGATCGAGCGCCGACTCAAGCGCGATCCCAACGAGGCTTTCGAGCGGCTGGACGCCGACAAGAATGGCGCAATTAGTCGCGAGGAATTTGCCAAGGGTCGCGAGAATCGCCTTGAGCGTCGGATCGTCATGCGTGAGGAGCGAAAAGATCGCAAAGCGGCTGGCGAACCGCACCCTCGCCCGTTCCGCATGCATCGCGGCGGCTTCGGCGATCGGATGATCGTTCTGGCCGACGGCAACCAGGACGGCCGCATCACGCTGGCCGAGGCCGCGGCCTTGGCGCTGCAGCACTTCGACCAGATGGACAGCAACAAGGACGGCCAGGTGACGCGCGAGGAGCGCCGTGCCGGG
>DASWTR010000066.1:0-19559 GCA_036402035.1 Sphingomicrobium sp. | reverse complement strand
ATGGGAGCTATCCTACGCTCCTCGCTTCAACCCGCCCTCGCCTCAAATCCAGCCGGCCCAAATGGCGACCAACGCCAGGCTGGCAATCAGCAGCGTTTCCAGCACCATCAGCAGGACCGGTTTCCAGCCGATCTCGGCGATGTCGCGGAAATGAGTTTTGACGCCGAGCGCGGCGATCGCTGCGACCAGGCACCAGCGCGAGGCCGTGCTTCCCGCATCGCGGACGAATTCGGGGATGGGAATCAGGCTGTTGATCAGCACCAGCGTCGCGAAAGCGGTGACGAACCAGGGTAGCAGCGGCGGCCGTTCGCCCTCGCCATGCCCGCCACGCCGTCTCGCCCACAGGCCGACGAGGAGGATTACGGGCAGGAGCATGGCAACGCGCATCAGTTTGACCACCGTCGCCGTATCCCCGGCTTCCGGCGAAATGGCATAGCCGGCCCCGACCACCTGCGCCACGTCGTGCACCGTGGCGCCGATGAAGACACCGGCGCGATGGTCGTCGAACCCGAACAGGGTCGAGATCGCCGGATAGAGGATCATGGCGATGGTCGACAGCGTCGAAACGCCGATGATGGTGAAGCCGGTGAGCCGCTCCTTGCGTTCGTCGGGCGGGAGCGCGGCGGACAGCGCCATCGCAGCCGATGCGCCGCAGATCGCCGTCGCGCCGCCAGTGAGCAGGCCGAATTCGGTCTTGAATCCCATCGCTTTGGCGACCCACACGGAGATCAGGATGGTCAGGGTGACGACCGCGATGACCAGCACCACCGGCTGCCAACCGAGCGCGGCGACCTCTCCCAGCGTGATGCGGAAGCCGAGCAGCGCCACGCCGAGGCGCAGCACCGTCCGGCTGACGAAGCTGACGCCTGCCTTGCAACGGTCGACCTCGCTCAGGAAATTCATCGCCATCCCGAGCAGCAGGGCGAACAGCATCACCGGCCCCGAATAATGATCCGCAAGGAAGGCCGCGGCGGCAGCGATGATCAGCGAGGCGAGCAGGCCGGGGCCGATCGCTGAGAGCCGCGCAGACCGCAACGATTTTATGGCGGTCATCACTCCCCCGAACCCTCACCGAAGTTGGGAGGCTGTAGGCTGGGGCGAAATCCCTCGCAAGTTTGTCGGAAGGGAAGAAAATGGTGGGCGTGGCAAGGATTGAACTTGCGACCCCTGCGATGTCAACGCACCTGTGCGCTACAGCCTGCCATTCACGAAGTACGCGACTGCTACGTTGGAGCTCTAGCAGTGGGGCATTTCCCAGCGGCACAGGCGATTGGAGGCTGAAAATTGCGACCCCCCCGTGGAGACGACCGCACTTGGCCGTCAGCAGACGGCCGGCTTACCGCAGCTTTCGACCCATTGCGGACGTTCGCATTCGATCATATTCGAGGGGGACTATGACGTCGTTCACTTTCAATCGGGCGGCTGCGTTCCCGCTCATCTAAGTGCCGGAACATTCTGATTGGCAGCCTTCGCGGCTGCTTGATCCTGCACGTCTTTTGAAAGCCAGATTATGAATTCTGACGCTCCGCGCGCATCCGGCGCGCTCGACATTCCATCGTTCATCCGCGACGGCTTCGTCCGAATCGACGGCGCGTTTTCTCGTGAAACGGCCAACCAGGCGCTCGCCATACTCTGGCGTGACACCGGCTGTGATCAAAACGACCCGCGCACCTGGACCCGGCCAGTGGTGCGGCTGGGTCACTATTCCCAGCCGCCGTTCCTTGCCGCCGGGAACAGCGAGCGCCTGCACGATGCGTTTAACCAATTGGTCGGCCGAGGGCGGTGGTGCCCGCCGGGTGCCATTGGAACGTTTCCGGTGCGGTTTCCGTCCAGTGCCGATCCCGGGGATGTCGGCTGGCGCATCGATGTCTCGTTCGGCACCGACAATCCGGATTTCCTCGAATGGCGCGTGAATATAAACAGCCGTGGCCGCGCGTTGTTGATGCTCTTCCTTTTTTCCGACGTCGACGCTGACGATGCCCCGACACTTCTGCGCGCGGGGTCGCATCACGACATCGCCCGTCAACTTGCCCCGGCGGGGGAGGAAGGACTAACGCTGCGCGAACTGGCTGCCGAAGGATTTGCCGGTTCGGCAGGCAGGGACGAGGTGCTGGCCGTTGGGGAGGCCGGGACGGTCTATTTATGCCATCCGTTCATCGTACACTCCTCTCAGCCGCATCGTGGATCGACGCCGCGCTTCATGGCGCAGCCGCCGCTTCTGCCTCGTGAGCCCATCTCCCTGCATCGATCCGACGACCTCTATTCGCCCGTTGAGCAGGCGATTTTGGAGTCTGCGAAGCACAGCCATTAAACGAGAGCGAAGGCCTGCCGCTATGAAGATGGCGGCGGGCCACAACTCTGAGTTCAAATCCCGGCGAGCATTTCTTTTCCACCCAATGCTTACGCTAATTCACAGCGTCATGGATGAAGACCTTTCTGGGCACGAGCTCGAAGTCGGGTTTAAATTGATGTTGTCCTGGGCGAGTTCTCAAAGCCCAATGTCCGATCGCCTTGAGCGAGGCATGCACCATGATGCTGTCGCCTTCGCGAAGCCCGAGCCAGGCGAGATCCCAGGCGAGGTCCGATCTGCTGGCGGCGTGCATCGGTGCGGATTTCCAAGAGGTTGTCGATCCGTTCATGACTGGATCTCCCGGGGCGCGTGAGCTCCGGAGCGCCAGGCAAAGGAAGCGCCCGTCATTCGAACAGGCCGAGGCGATGCGCATTTGCGACCCAGATGATGGTAACAAAGGCAATTAGCGCTCCGGCCAGGGCCGCCCAGCGCAGGCGGACGCTGCGGGCTTCGAGCGCCGTCCGGCCAAGCAGGAGATAGGCCAGCAGCAACAGGGCTTTGACAGTAAGCCAGGCATTGGCCAATGGATATTGGCCGATGATTGTGGTGAGGGCAGCCGCCGCCAACAGCAAGATAGCGTTGACGCCCAGTGCCAGCATCCGCGCCCAACTCGCCCTCGCCCAGGCACCGCCGAATGCGTTTAGGGCGACGGAGCGCGACACCAGCAGCAACCCGCTGAGCGTCGCGGCTGCGAGATGAATGGACCGGATTTCCAGGTAATATTCTTCCATATTGAGCCTCAAAGCGGTCGACGGCGGCCAGCCGCCTGGGCGATAGAGGGCATCCGTCAATCTACCCTCTGTTCAGGCGTTAGCGGCGGGGGCGTTGCGCGGCCTGCCGCGGCGATCGCTGCATCGCGCGCCTGATCAAGTGATCCGGCGACGCGCGGATAGCGATGGCGCATGACGAACACGCCATAGACGCCGGACTTCCGATCGACCCACGGATAGGTTCCGAGCGCCCCCGGGCTCGAAACCAGGCTGCAACGGCCCGAGCGCTCGACTTGCTCGCACCAATTACCGAGCGCGTAGCCGGCCATTTGCTTGTGAGCGCTTTGCCGCGGCACGAGCAGCTTCAGCCCGGCAGTCTGCAGTCGCTCCATCTCGTCGATGGCCCTGACCGACAGGATCGGCTTCCCGCCGAGCGAGCCCCCGCCGGCGATCATTCCGAGGAACCGGCCATAATCGGCCGCGGTCGTCACCAGTCCCCCCTGCAGATTGGGGTTGGTCACGCGGGCTGGATCGACCTCAAGGTGGAGCGGGTGCGTCCAGTGGCTGCTCGCCATGCCAAGCGGCTTCGCGATCCGCTCGGCGAACAATTCGCTCCAGCGCTTGCCGCTTGCCTGTTCGGCCAATGCCCCGGCAATCTGCAGCGCGCCGCTGCCATATTCGAAGACCGATCCCGGCCTGTTCGTTAGCGGCACCGACGCTATTCTCCTGGCGGATTCAGCCAGGCTGATGTCCGGCGGCTGACGAAGATCGGAAAATCCCTTCAGCCCCCCCTGCCCCGAGGTGAAGGAAAGCAGCTGGCGAAGCGTCACTCTGGCTGCCTCGCCGCTGATGCCCGGGAGATATTTTCCGACCGGTTCGTCGAGCGACAGCAGCCCGTCATCGACCAACGTCATGATGAGCGCCGCGGCGACCCATTTGGAGGATGAGGCGACCGGCAGAGGCTGGTCGGGGTCGATCCGACCAGCTTTGGCGCGGTACAGTAACTGTCCGTCCCGCATGACCAGGGCAGCGACACCCGGCGCCCCGTCGTCGCGGACCATGGCTTCGAGCGCGGCGGTGAAGGCCGGGGGCGGCGGAGTCTCGGCCGCCCCCGGCCCGGTCACGGTAAGGGCAAGGAATGCAGCCGCCGCCACCAGGAGGGGGTGTCGATGGACCGACGGCATGGGACGCCTCACCGGGACCGATTGCGCGCCGCCGCACGGAACGCCTCGAGCTCGGAGCCGCTGACGATATTGTCGCCATTGGCGTCGGCCCGGTCGAACATCGGCGACGGCCCGTCGACGAACTCGGCGCGGGTCACCCGTCCGTCATTGTTGGTGTCCATGAACTCGGCGAGCTGCTTGAGCCGCTCGCCGCCGCCCGACCGGCGGGCCAACCGGCGCCCGCCGGCGTCTGCCTGGTTGATGGTGCCGTCGCGGTTGCGATCGAGCCGTTCGAACATCCGGGCGCGGCTGTCGGCATATTCGGCCCGCGTGATCCGCCCGTCCCGGTTGGTGTCCGACCGGGCCAAGAGCTCGGTCGGGTCGCGGCCGGTGCCCTGGGCGTTCACCGCCGTCCCGAGCGCGGCCATGCAGCCGGAGGTCGCAAGCATGACGATGGTTGGAAGCATGATGCGCATTGGGAGCACTCCTCTTCCTACCGGCGCCGCGGACGGGTCCGCGACCTCGTTACGGACCGGCCCGACTTGGTCGTGAGGCTGCGGTCGATGGTGACCATATCTTCGCCGACCGACACATCGCGGGTCGCTTCATAGCCGCGGCCATTGGAGGTCGATGCGGAGCGCGTCCGGCGGTAACCGTCATCGGTGCGATAGATAGTGCTCCAGCCCGACTGGCTGTTGCCGGCGACGCCGGTGTGCGAGCGGCTGGTGCTGACGGAGCCGTCGGGGTTGCGGGTAATCGAGCGGTCCCGCGACATAGTGGAACCGTTGGCGTAGGTCCGGTCGATGCTGCGGTTGATGCTGCCCTCGCCCCAGTTCGTGCTCCGCTCTTCATAGAGGCCGCGCTCGCCGACGGTGAGGAAACCCTGCCGGACCTGGATCGAGCCCGGCTCGTGCGTCACGCGGCGCCCGGCAATGATGCCATCGCCGCGGACGCCCCGAACTCCGGCCAGCCGATCGCGCGCATCGGCGCTCGACGCCAGCACCGTGGCGGCGGCCAGGGCGAGCGCCGGGATGGCGCGGGACGATCGCCATTTCGTCTTGAACTTGAACATGGAAAAACCTCCTTGATTACGCATCCTTCTACTGCCCGGCACGGGTAAGCCCGCCGTGACCGGGGCTTGGCAAAGCGTAACGAAATGTATCCGTGCGCGATTTTCCTTGAGCCGCATGGCACGGTTGGCGACAGGATCGGCGATGGCTAGCAATCAGCCTTCCCGGACCTTTATCGCGCTGGTGGAAGATGATCCGGACATCAGCGAATTGGTCGCCGACCTGCTCGCCCGCGAAGGGTTCGGCGTGGGCATCTGTCGCGACGGCGCCGAGCTCGACCGCCTCGTCGCCCGCCAGCGGGTCGACCTCATCCTGCTCGACCTGATGCTACCGGGCGAGGATGGGCTGTCGATCTGCCGAAGGCTGCACGCGGCCCCGGTGCGCATTCCAGTCATTATGGTCACCGCCAAGGGCGACGATGTCGACCGGATCCTCGGCCTCGAATTTGGTGCCGACGACTATCTCCCTAAGCCCTTTAACCCGCGCGAGCTGATTGCGCGCGTCCGGGCGGTCCTTCGCCGGACTCGCGATGCCCACCGGCCGTCCAGTGTTGCCGGCCGCTGTTACCGCTTCGCCGGCTGGATCCTCGACGCGGGATCGCGCGAGCTGACCGATCCTGAGAATAGGACGGTCGAGCTCACCGGCGGTGAGTTTGACCTGCTAGTCGCACTGCTCGACCATCCCCAGCGCGTGCTGACCCGCGACCAACTGCTCGACTGGACCCGCGGCCGCGATGCGGCCCCCTATGACCGGACGATCGACGTGCAGCTCAGCCGGCTGAGGCGTAAGCTCGGCGACGACCCCAAGAGTCCGGCCATGATCCGCACCGTCCGCGGTGGCGGCTATCTGTTCGCGCCGCCGGTCGAAAGCGGCACGGTCCCTTCGTGAGCCGCCTTCTCAACAGCCTGCTGTTTCGGATCGCGGCCCTGTCGCTGCTCGGTCTGCTGGCGATCCAGGCAGCGATCCTCGCTGCAGCGATCTGGCCCGACGGGCGCCCACTGTCGTTCCGCCTGGTGGCACCGAGCGACGCACGCGAAATTGCCGAAGCGGTCGAGCGAGCACCGCCCGGCCTCCGGCCGGCGATCGCAGCCGCTGCAAGCAACGGGGCAACGGTCGTCCAACTGCTCCCGGCCGGCGATCATTCGGATCCCGGGGAACCCGAGCTTCGGCCCGCGCCGCACCTCGAGGCGCGGTTCCGGCGCTATGCGGTCGAGCTTGAGGGCCGTCCGATTCAGGTCCAGGCGCGCCAGGGCCTCATCGCCTCGCGGCTCGGCGGGAACGATCCGCCGCCTGGCCCGATCCGGCTGCTGGTTGAGCTGCGTACCGGTGAGACGCTGGCGATCGAGCGGGCGCCGATGGTGCTACACCTCCTCGCCGGCCGCTATCTGCTCATTGCATTGGTCGCCGGCCTGGTCCTCGCAGCGCTGACAGCGACCATCTACTGGCAGGTAGTGCGTCCGGTCGCCCGGTTGGGCCGGGCAACCGCAGCCTTCGGGCACGATATGAGCGCAGCGGACGCGCCGGTCGGCGGAGCGCGCGAGATCCGTGAGCTCGCCCGCGGGTTCAACATGATGAAGCACCGCATCGGCGGGCTGATCGACGAGCGCACCAGGATGCTTGCGGCAATCGCCCATGACCTTCGCACATGCCTCACCCGGCTTCGGCTGCGCGCCGACCACATCGATGAGCCCCGGCAGCATGACCGCGCGGTAGCCGACATCGATGAGATGGGGAGGCTGCTCGAGGACATATTGCTGTTCGCCAGGAGCGAGGCCGACGGAAACGCCGACGCGCCGGTGATCGACGCCGGCGCCGAAGCGCTCGGCTATGTCGAAATGCGCCGCGAGATCGGCGACGAGGTTTCGATCGAGCGGTCAGGCGGAAAGCTCTCCTGTCGCTGCGCGCCCCTCGCCTTCCGCCGGATCCTCGCCAACCTGATCGACAATGGCGTCCGCTACGGCGGCGCGGCACGACTTTCCCTATCTGCCGGCGACGATATGGTGATCCTCAGGGTGGCCGACAGCGGGCCGGGCATTCCGGCCGAGCTCGCCGAGCGGCTGACCCGGCCATTCGAGCGGCTCGACGCGTCGCGCGGCCGCCATAGCGGCGGGGCCGGCCTCGGGCTGTCGATCGTCAAGGCGCTTGCCGAAAGCAATGGCGGCTGGCTGAGGCTTGAGAATGGAGCGGAGGGAGGTCTCGTCGCGACCGTCGCGCTTCCCGCCGCCCCGGCGAACTAGCGCCGGGCGCCCGGCTTGGAAGCGCGGGAGGCCGGAACGAAGGCGTGGAGCTCGCCCCGGATCGTGGCGACATAGACGGTCCCGTCGAGGTCGAGGCTGGTGCCGACGGTGAAGAAGGGCTTGCCGGGGATCGGCTCGCGGTCGAGCAGCGCGCCGGTCCGTGTATCAACCACCAGGAGGTCGGCCGTGCCGCGGCCGGTCGAAACAGTTGGATAGGCCTTGAAGCCTGCCGCCTGGGTGGCGACCCCGAAATTGACCAGGCTGTCATTCTTCCAGCGGACGACGCCCCGGTCCCCGCGATCTTCGATCGCCATCAGCGGTGCGCCCCGTCCCCCTGCAGGAATGATCAGCCCTTCGGGCGACAAGGACACGCTTCCGCCGGCGGCATAGCCGATCGGCACCGTCCAGATGACGCGGCCGGTGGCGGCATCGAGCGCGTGCAGCCCGCCCTTGTTGTCGGTCAGATAAAGTCGCTTGCCGTCGGCCGACAGGTCGGGGCTCGAGGCGCTTCCGCCGGGAAGATTGTCGTTGGTCCATTCCGGCTCGAGGCGCGGTCCAAGCCGCATGGCCCGGACGCCCGCGCTCGGGGCACCCGGCGTCCAGAAGGTGAAGACCAACCGGCCGGTGGCGAGGTCGAGTGCCGGCGTATTGGCGCTCGGGCAACCGGCCAGCCCGCGCATGCAGGCCCGCGCCCCGGCCGCCGGGTCGTAGCTTGGCCGTTCGACCAGCGCATAGGGCTCGGACCGGGGCCAGCCGGTTTCGCGGGCGAGTAGGTAGATCACCCCGACATGGGTGATGAACAGAAGGTCGCCCGCCGGCGTAAACTGTGCCGACAGCGGAACGCCGATGATCGGCCTCGTCCAGCGCAGCTTCCCGTCGCGGTCGAACGAGCGCATCGCCCGGTCGTCGGCGAGGTAGAGATTGCCCTGCCGGTCGACCAGCGGCGCGGAAGCGACGGCGAGGCGCCCGGGAATGCCCGAGCACCAGATCGTCCTGCCGGTCGCCCGGTCTAGGGCGTGAAGCCGGCATCCACTGCCCCCGGTCGTCACATATAGCCGCCCCCGTCCATCGCTGGTCGCCCCCAGGTTGATCGTTCCATCGAAACGCCGCGACCAAGCGAGCGTGACGTCGGCCGGTCCCTCGAACGGATGATAGTCGCTGTTCGCAGCGTCGGCATGGACCGCTGACCAGCCGGGCGCATAGGCGCCTTGCGGTTGGGAAGCGGGGGCGGTGCCGCCGCACAGCGCGAGCGCAGAGGCGGCAAGCATGTACTGATTGAATCCAGACATCATCGGCCGACCATGAGCCCTGCCAATCCCGGCACGATGAAGGCGCGGTATCCGGCGGCAACAAAATGTAACCATCTGCGGAAATTCGCGGCGAGATGAACTGGCTCCGGCCCGAAGGACCGGAACCGCGGCTTCAGAAGCGCTGCAGGAAGCTCAACCGCGCCTCCAGTGTCTCCGCTGCACCGAGCGGGGTCCAGCCAGCGCCGAGCGAAACCTGCCCGGCCCGGCCAACCGGACCCCTGACCCCGGCCTCGACCTCGGCGCGATAATCGCTGCGCTCAAGCTCCGGCGCTGTGAATGCAACCGGAGCGCCCGAGGGAGTGAGGGTGACCCTGGCCGGGTCGCCCCATAGGGTGCGATAAAATCGGGCCGAGCCGAACGGCGACCAGGTGCCGGGCTCGGCCGGCGCTACCGCAAGACCCACCCCGAGCTCACCCGTCTCCTCGACCAGATCATCGACGGCGATGCTAGTCGATTGCCCGCTCTCCTCGATCCAGCCTTTGAGTTTGGTCTTCCTCCAGCCAATGGATAGCGAGGGTTCGACGCGGAGGTTTCCGGCACGATATTCCCGGGCAAGAGTAAGCGTTGCGGCCGCCGCGCTCCCGTCGGTTTCGCCTATCTCCTCGCGCGTTGCCGGTCCGATCGCGAACCGGCGGGCAAGCTCGACATTGCCAAGCTTGCTCCAGCCGCCGTCGAGGCGGAGGCGGTTTCGCCCCATCCGCCGCTCGTAGAAGGCGTGGAGGCCAAGGCCGTGCCAGCCGAGGCTGCTGCCAGGGCCAACGCTGCCGTCGGCCTCCTGATAACCAAGGCCGATGCCGGCGGAATTGATCGCATCCGACCCCGTGACGCCCGCGTTGAACCGGAACAGGTTGGCCGTGGGATCGAGGAAATGGCCGCCGAGGTTGAGCCGGGCGCCAGACACCGAGCCGGTCAAGCTGATGCCCCGCTCGGAAGGGGCGGTGAGCCATGCGGCGGAGGCAGGCTCGGCGGCATGAATCAGCTGCGCGGCTGCATCGGCCCGATGCACGGCGTTGACCGTGGCGATCGTCGCCTCCGCCATCATCTGGTGGACGATGCCGGTGAAATGGACCCGGTCGGCATGGAGGTAGCTGGTGTTGGCGTCGGGTGTCACCAGGTCCTCGGGCAGGCAGCGGAAGGATTGCACGGCCGATCCCTTGCAGGCCGGATCGGTGATGTTGACCAAGCCGTAGGTAGCCGGGTCGGCCCGTATCTCGTCGATCAGGGCAGCGGTGTCGAAATAGAGAAGATTGACCTCCGCAGCGGCAAGGGCATCGCGATAATAGGCATTGAAGGGCTCGAACATCGGAACACTGGTCGTGACCAGCCATTGCGCCCCGGCCTGCTCGACCTTGCCCAGGAGGCCGGCAAGGTCGCCGGCGGCCGCTTCCAGCACCGCCAGGTCCGCCGGGGTGAAATCGAGGCCGTTGGTCTGGGTTGCGAAGACGTCGTTTCCACCGCCCTGGATGATCACCAGATCGTCCGGCCGGAAGGTGCCTTGCGACAGGAACTTATCGACCTGATCGACCACCGGCGTCCGGCTGAGGTCGCCGGGCGCATCGTCGCGCGGCTGGGCGACGCGCGCGCCGCCCTCGGCGAAGTTGAGGCCGCCGACCGCTGAGCTGGTCAGCGACAGCCCGTAACTATTGGCCATGATCTCGACCCACACCGGATCGGGGTTGGTGGTAAATCGCCCGGCACCCTCCGGCGCCTTGTCGGCATATGCGCCGCTGTCCGAGATACTGTCTCCGAAGACGATAAGGCGGCCAAAGGGCCATTCTGCCGCTTTTGCCGAGGCACCGGCCAGCAAGGCCCAGCTACAGCAAGCGGCGCCAGCGAGCAAACGGGCTTTGGAAAAATTCATGTCGGTCTCCTTGTGGTGGAGGAGAGCACATGGGCGGCTTCGGCAATCGCCGAATGAACCGCCCGTCGCCGAACATTTCAAATCGTGACAGCCTCGTCTTGGACTAGGCCGGCAGGCTCTGAACAAAGCGGGTGCGCCCGCCAGCGGGGGTCGGCGAGGTCGGCAGCCTAATTGCTGCCCGCGGATCGAGACGCGCCGGCAGCGCGCAGGCGAGCGAGCTCGTTGCGGGCAACGAAAATCGGGTCGTCGCCGCCGGCGACGTCTGGGCGAACGCCGGCCCTGTCCCAGTTGCCGCCAGTCACCAGATTGACCGGCCGGGCGCTCGGCACCGAGATCTGGTAGCCGTTGCCAAGCGGAATGGGTTCGCCCAGCAGGCTAGCGGCGCCGGCCGACCGGCTGCCGACGACGATCGCACGCTTCGCCGCCTGGAGCGAATAAGCAACATATTCCGACGCCGAGGCCGCACGCCGGTCGACCAGCACCGCGATCGGGACATTGGGGGCGATCGGCTCGAGGTCCGCGGCTGGCGGGGCATCGGGTTCGTGGACCGCCCGCCGCTCGATCCGCTGGACGTCCGCTGCCTTGGGTCCAAGCGCCGAACGGACGATATGCTCGGCGGTGGCCGCATCGCCGCCGCCATTTTGGCGCAGGTCGATGACTAGCGCATCAGCGTCACCAAGCAATTGCCAGGCGGCCTGCAGCTTCGTCCTCGTCATGTCCCACGGATAGAAGCTGGCGAGCCGAATATAGCCGATATTGCCTTCAAGTATGCGGACCTCCCGGATCCCCATGTTGGATGCCGGCCCGCCGGCCCGCCAGGCGAACAGCCAATCGTCCTGCTTGGCGTCCCGTTCCACCCGCTCAATCAGGAAATGGCCGTCATAGGCGCGAAGATCGACATTTAGCTGCTCGAGGAAGGCGGCGGGCTTGGCGCAGTCAGACGCGTAGCGGTTGCTCTTGGCCCATGCACGGACCTGCTCAGCGATGCGGCGGGCCTGGCTAGCTTCGAGATAGGTCTTCTCAATCTCATCCGCAGCTCGCCGCAGCACGACCGTCTGCTCGGCGCACGGTTGCGGCCATGATGCCGACACCGCCGAGACGGCCGCCAATTTGGCGAGGAAAGCCAGACCCAACATAAAAACTCCTTCTTGATTTATATAAGTGCTTATATATCTTCGCGGAAGATGGCAAGACCGCAGCGCACCCTCGGCACCCTCCTTCGCCTGGCCCTTGATGCCCTCGATGGCGATGTCGAGCGTGCCTATTGGGAGCTCGGCCTCCCTTTCCGGCCGCGCTTCACGCCCATTACCCGGCTGCTGGCCGAGCATGGCCCGATGCGTATCAAGGAGCTTGCCGACCAGGCTGGATTCTCCCATTCGGCAGTGAGCCAGACTTTGTCGGAAATGCGGCGGGTCGGCCTGGTTGAAGCGACGCGCGGCCCCGATGGCCGCGAACGGATTGTTCACCTTTCCCGCCGGGCCGAGGACTTGCTTCCCGAGCTTCGCAAGCAATGGCGCCGAACCGCCGCAGCTGTGGCTTCGCTCAATGGGGAGATCGGCGTCGACCTTGAGCAGACGATGGACGCGGTCCTTATCGCGCTCGGCCGTCAATCGTTCGGCGCGCGCATGGGCAGCCCAGGGGCGCACTAGCCCCTTCCCACAACTGGCAGTGATGGAGAAGCAATTGAACCGACGTGAGCTCATGCAAATGCTGGCCCTGCTCGGGGCCGGGGCCGGCGCATGGCGAAGCACCGCCACGGCTGCGCATCCGGGGCTCGATCCCGCAGCGCCCAGGCCGCGCTTCGTCTGCCTGGTCTATCCGCACATGCTGCTGCTCGACCTGGTGCCGGCGCTAACCGCATTCGACCTCATGATGGGTGACATCGAGCTGGTGTGGAAGGAGCGCCGGCCGCTCGCCGCCGAGCCGGGCCTCAGCCTGCAACCTACAAGGACGTTCGACGAGGTCGCGCCGGGGCCCGATGTGCTGTTCGTACCCGGCGGCATGCGTGGGACAGCGGCCTGCATGGAGGACCCCGAACTGCTCGCTTTCCTCGCTCGGATCGGCGGCTCGGCCCGCTATGTGACCAGTGTCTGCACCGGCTCGCTGGTGCTCGGCGCGGCCGGTTTGCTGCGCGGCTATCGCGCGACCGGCTATTGGCCGACGCTCGACCTCCTGCCCAGGCTGGGCGCCATCGTCGCCAAGGACCGGGTGGTGGTCGACCGAGACCGGATCACCGGCGGCGGAATTACGGCTGGGCTCGATTTCGGGCTGATGGTGGCCTCCGCGATCCGCGGCGAAAACTGGGCCAAGACCATCCAGCTCGCGCTCGAATATGCGCCGGCGCCGCCGTTCGACGCCGGGACGCCAGAATCGGCCGGCCCCGAGCTCAGCGCGACCACTAGGCGACTGCTTTCGGCGCAGCTCCCGCTGCTCGAGCGCGCCGCGACCTTGGCAGGCGCTCGGCTGAAGTCCTGACCCCGCGAACGCCGCGCCACATTGCACGGGTCCTTCGCAGTGCCAATTAGGTCGGCACCGCCTGGGCCGCGGCCATCACCATCGACCGGAGCCAAATAGAGGCGGGGTCGTCGGCCGATGAGCGGGGATAGAATAGCAATTGCCGGTCTTCGCCCGGATCGACCGGCGGATCGCACCGACCGAGCCCCAACTGAGGCGCGAACGCTGCGATCGTCCTGCCGGGCGCGAAGGCGACGAGGTCTGTTACCGAAGCGACATGCAGCGCCTGGACATACGTCGCAACGACCAGTGAAACCCGCCGCCACAGCTTGCGCCTGGCAAGCCAGTCGTCTATGGGGTCTCCTCTCTCGCCCGCCCCGACGACGGCGATGTGCCTGGCAGCCAGAAAGCCTTCGATTCCGGACAGGGTTGCGCCCGCCGGATGGCCGCGACGAAAGGCAAGGGCGTCGCGGTCGGCGTAAAGATCCTGCCGGTCAAACCCGGGAAATGAATGCTCCGACCAGCTGACGATGAGGTCGAGCGACGCTGCGAAATCAGGAGTCATCACCTCGGGACCGCGCCACCCGACCAGCTCCAGCACGACGTTGGGGGCCTCGCTTGACACTCGCTCGACAAGCCCGGGCAGAACGACGCTGGCTGCAAGGTCCGGCATCATCAGCCTGAAGCGGCAGCTGCTCGTTCTGGGATCGAACAGGATGGGACCGAGCAGCGATCGGGCACGATCGAGCAGCTCGCGCAGAGGAGCCCGAAGTGCTTCTGCCCGGGGTGTCGGAATCATCCGATGTCCGACACGGACCAGCAGCGGGTCGGCGAACAAATGGCGCAGGTGACGAAGTGAATGGCTGACTGCCGGCTGCGACCGACCGAGGCGCACGGCGGCCCGGGCCACCGAGTTCTCCGCCAGCAGGGCATCGAGCGCCACCAGCAGGTTCAGATCCAATCCCGACAGTTTCATTTCACGAATGTTGGCCATCACATCTATCGATTGGAAGAATTGGCTCTGCCGCGCCACCATGGGTCGATGAACCGGCGCGACTTTCTTTCCAATGGCCTGGCACTGGCCGCCGGCATCGCTCCTGTGACTGGATCGGCTGCCCGATCGGAACCAGGCAACGCTGGCCCGGGGATGGTTGCAGTCATGGCTGAACTGCAATTTGCTCCTGGGACCGGCACCCGGGCAGCCGAGGCGCTGGCGGACCTGGCCCGAGCAACCAACGCCGAGCCGGGATGCCGCCGTTATGTCGCTGCGCGCGATTTGGCTGATCCTGACCGTTTCCACCTGTCCGAACTGTGGGACGACATCGCCGCCCTCGCCGATCATTTCGCGACGCCCCACATGGCGGTCTTTTCGGCAACTGCACAGGTGCTCGGCTATAGCGCTCCGTTCCTGAAGCGGATCGCGATCGCCGAGCTCGGCGAGCTGAAACCCGCCGAGCTCAAGTCTCTTCGCGGCGCCGCGTGCGAGCCGCAATTGCGCAAAGGAAAGTCCGGCTCATGTTGAATTCAGCCTTGCTACTCGCCGCGGCCGCGGCTGCAATCCAACAGCCAGCATCTGATGCTGCGGACCGACAGCAACTGGAACAGCTCAACGCAGCGTGGCTGAAATCCTACGAAACGCGCGACAGTGCGACGCTGGACGCCATCCTCGCCGAGGATTTCATCGGTCTCTATGGCGACAGCATAGTCCGCCGCCAGCAAATGCTCGACGGGCTGGCCAAACGCCCCCCGACCAGAGTTAAGTGGGACAAGCTTCGGATCAGCCTTAATCGCGATACCGCGGTGGTCGACGCCATCTCGACCATAACGACCATCAGGGACGACCGGGAGGCGAGCGCCAGATACCATTATGTCGATGTCTACTCGAAGCGGGCTCGCCAATGGAGAGCCATTGCTTCGCATGTCGTACGACTGCCGGATTGACCTGGCGCAGAGCGAGATCTGACGATCTTACCCCTTTATGCAGCTTCGTGAACGATGTTTCCGACAGCGGTATGTCACCAATCCATAGGGGTCTGGGAACCTGGTCCCAATAGCGGTGATGGGCGCATAGTTGCCATCAGCTCCGTACTTTTGAGTGAAATGTCATGAGTCTAGTAGCGACCAGGGCTGACCGTCCGCAGTTCGGATCGCCGAAAATTCCAGCAAACGTCTTGGTTGGGCGCAAAGCCGACATCCAGTAGAGTCACATTCCAAAACTGGAGCCACGGTGGCCCGATCATCGTTCATGTTTAGCGTTGACGTTGCCTGCCACCCCACGGCGGCCCGTTAGTTCAATTGAACCAATCGAACACCGTGGAATCGGGCAACGCCGTCATCTAAGTAATTGATTTCAAGGGAGGAAAATGGTGGGCGTGGCAAGGATTGAACTTGCGACCCCTGCGATGTCAACACAGTGCTCTACCACTGAGCTACACGCCCACGCTGGGGGGGCCTTTAGCGAGGGAGATTGGCGGGCGCAAGGCTTGCGCTGCGGTTGCGTTCAGTTCGCCGGAAACTTCGCCTGGAACTCGTCCAGCGCACCATCGACGGTTCGCGGTACCTCGGCCGGTCCGCCCTTGAGCATCGCCGACCACAGCACCCCGTTTCGCTCGTCGACGGCCGTCATGCCGAGATAAGGCTCGCCGTTCCACATGACCAGCTTCGAGACCAGTGTCGGGCCGCCGCCCTTCCCACCGCGCCGGACGTCGAACCCGCGCCGGCTGAGCTGATCGACGATCAGCTCGCTGGTCGCCCGCGCATGCGGCGCATAGCCACCGTACCCGGTTTCATTGGCCACGTCCTGGACCTTGACGATCCGACCTGCTGGGAGCGGTTCGATTGTACGCCACACGATGGCAACACCTAGCAATATCGATATGCCCGCCACGAACAGCAGAAGGAGCGGCTTCCTGCGCCTGGTCGTCAGCTCGGCATCGGGTGCAGCTTCACGAGCTTGCTCTATCAGGCGGTAGCCACGCTTGGGGATGGTTTCGATCAGCCGCGGCTCGCGCGCGTCGTCGTCGAGCGCCTTGCGCAGCTGACCGATGACCACCGCTACGCTGTTCTCGCTGAGGCTTCGCCCGTGCCACACTTCACGGATCAACTGTTCGTGGCTGACCACTGCGCCGCGGGCGCGGCACAATAGGTCCAGCACTCTGGCGGCGCGGGGCTCCAGCCGCCGCACGTCGGAGCGCCGGCGAAGCTCCCCGCTGTCCGGCAGGAAATCCCAACTGCCGACGCGATGCCGGCCGATGCCCCGCTCGATATTCATTGGTAGTCGGAATCATAGCGGCGGTGGAACCGGCGCGCGACCCCTCTCCCTGCCGCGCCATATTCTTTAGCAAATCTTGATTTGATTAACCCCGGCGCCAGGCGGATCTCGAAGCATCTTCACCGGGGAGAGGCCGATGCGTTTCCACCTGATCGCTTGTGTCGCCGCAATGGCATGGGCCGTGTCTGCCTGCGGTGCCCAGACCCCGGTGGCGGAGGAACAACGACAAGCGCACGATGGCCGTTTGATGCCTCCCGAAAAAGTCACGGACCGCATCTGGGTGATGCGGCAGCCGGACCGGCTGTGGGCCGCGGTCATCGGCAATGTCACCATCGTCGAGCAGAGCGACGGTGTGGTCCTGATCGACAGTGGTGGATCGATCGCCGACGGGCGCGACGTGGTACGCGCCGTCGCGGGCCTGACCTCAAAGCCGATCAAGGCGGTCGCGATCACTCATTGGCACAACGACCATCCGCTCGGTGTCCCCGCGATCCTGGAGGCGTTTCCGCGGGCCGAAGTCATCGCCACGCCGGCAACCGCCGAGTATCTGAAGACGGAAACCAAGGTCGGCATCGGCAAGAGCGACCCCTCGCTGGACGCGGCCCGGGCCGAGCGCGCCAAGCAAACCGTCAAGGAGATGGAGGCCGAGGCGGCCAAGGCTTCGGCCCCGCCCGAAATTCGCGCTCAATATGCGCTCGAAGCAAAATGGATTGCCGAGCGGATCAAGCGCCAGATGGGCAATTATGTCGCCTTACCGACCAGGACCGTCACCGATCGCCTGGTGCTTGCGGATCCCGAGGCGCCAGTGGAATTGCATTTTCTCGGCACCGCCAACACCCGCGGCGACCTGATTGCCTGGTTGCCGAAGCAGGGGGTGGTTGCGACCGGGGACATAGTTGTCCTGCCCACGCCATACGGATTCACCGTCTCGACAAAACCGTGGCTGGCCACGCTCGATCGGCTGAGGCGATTACCGTTCACGGCTTTGATCCCCGGGCACGGCAAGGTCCAGCACGACCGGCGCTACCTCGACATTCTCGCCTGGTCGATGAAGGATATCGCCAGGCAGGCCGGCGCGGCCGCCGCCGCCGGCCGGACGAAGGATCAAGCGCTGGCCGAATTCGACCGCAGCCAGCACCAGGCGCGATTCGCTGCCGCCGACCCGTGGACGAGGGAATGGCTCGATGCCTATTGGCTGGACGGCATGTTCGGGACGGCCTTCGACGAGGCCAAGGGCATTCCTGCGCCGGGGAAGTAGCCGCCTACAGGCGGCCGTGCTGATCCTCGGTCTGGAACAGCCGGTCGACCTCGGCAACGAGGTCTTTCAGGTGGAACGGCTTGGACAGCAATTTGGCTTCCGGCGCCGTGCGCCCGCTCTGCAGCGCCACCGCGGCAAAGCCGGTGATGAACATGACGCGGATCGCGGGATCAATCGCGCTCGCCTTCTGGGCCAGCTCGATTCCGTCCATTTCCGGCATGACGATGTCAGTTAGCAGCAGGTCATATTTGCCGGCCTCGAGCAACGGCATCGCTTCGGTGCCGCAGCCGACGGCCTCCACCTCATAGCCGACGCGCGCCAGCGCCCGCTGCAGATATTCCCGCATCGACGTATCGTCTTCGGCCAGAAGGATCCTGATCATCGTCGCTACTTATGCTCGCTCGGCTTAATTTTTTCCAGCGGTTGCCGTCGTTTCAATCGATTGCTGTCCGTTATTGGCACGGTTAGGCTGCAGCCTGTTGCACATGCGCCGCTACCCTGCCCCGACGATTCATCCGCCGCGCGGTTCCCTGCCCGTGCTGCTGTCGGTGCCCCATGCCGGCCGGGACTATGATAATGCGGTGCTGGCCAATGCGGCGCAGGGCGTTCGATCGCTCCAGCCGCTTGAGGATCCGCTGGTCGACCGGCTGTGCTGGCGGGCGATCGCCGCGGGCGTTGGAGCGGTCATCCAGAACGTGCCGCGTGCCGTGATCGACTGCAACCGCGGCGAGGAAGAGGTTGATCCGGCCTCCATCGCCGGAATCAGTCCAGGACCGGTCGGCCCGCGGGCGCGTTACGGCCTGGGCCTCATCCCGTCGCGGACTCACCGGCACGGCGCGCTGTGGAGACGCCCGTTCGACAAGTCGGAACTTGGCCGGCGCATGGACCAGGTGCATCGGCCCTATCATCGAGTTCTAGCGAGCATGCTCGAACAGCTACGCGACGAATATGGCGAAGTGCTGCTGCTGGACTGCCACTCCATGCCGGCTCGCACCGGCGCTCCGCCAAGCATAGTAATCGGCGACCGCCACGGGACGAGCGCGGCCGACTGGATCAGTGCCGAAGCAGCGCGACTGACGCGGAACCTGGGCATTGTCGCCACTCTGAATGAACCCTACGCGGGCGGCGCCATCGTCGCCCGACATGGCAGGCCGGTCGAAGGCGTGCACGCGCTGCAAATCGAAATTGATCGGGCGCTTTATCTCGAGCGCGATGGGCAGACGCCGGGGCCGGATTTCGACCGCACCGCCGCCTTTCTCGAAGCACTGGCGGTCAGCCTTGGCCAAGCCATCCTGGATCGGAACCTGCGCGAAGCGGCGGAATAAAAAGAGCCGCCCGGGCAGGCCCGGGCGGCCGGAAGTCAGGGAGGAACGCACCCGATGGTGCGCGCCGGACCGTTCGGCTTGAAGGGGTACAAGCAAAACGGCGCGGCCAGAACCGGAGATGGTTATGGTCCGCGCCGTTTCAATAGTGCGGATCGCCGTCCGCCGCATCGCCTGCACGCGCCGCCGGACGGGCCGGCCGACATGCTTACGCGTCGGCAGTTGCCGGTTGGGGCACGGCCACAGGGCCGGTGCCCTGCTGCATCTGCCGTCCGAACAGCTCACGGATCACCGACAGGGAGAAGAGGTGCGCCATGATCAGCGGCAAGGCGCCGTTCTGGTTGAGCTTGCGCAGCTCGTCGCCGCGCAGGTTCCGGAACTTCTCCTCGTCGACCATCTGGAAGCCGCGATAGATGAACGGCTGCTCGGCGCCCTCGGGCTGAATCGCGACCTCGCCGTCCATCAGCAGGCCGGATTCCTTGAGTTCGTTCATGAAGGCCTGGGTGCGCTGGCCCGCCTGCTCGAACTGTTCGCAGAACTGCAGGATCGCCTG
>DASWTR010000065.1:0-1584 GCA_036402035.1 Sphingomicrobium sp. | reverse complement strand
CAGGGCCTGGTTGCGGCCGGGGAAACGGCCGAAACGCTTGATCTGGTCGCGGTGGAGCAGGGCATATTTGTAGTTCAGCGGATCGCGACCCTGAAATTCAGCCACCGACCGCTCCTGGTCCTCCAGATTCTCGCTGTGCTGAAGCGGCATGAGCATGAAGCTCGGCAGCGGCTTCTTTACCTTGTCGACCCAATCCTTAGCCAATGCTTCCTTGCTTAGCTCCAAGGCCAGCGGGTCAGCTTCGAACGCCTTGGCCGACCCGCGGAACATGTTGCGGCTGAACTGGTCGAGCAGGATGATAGCCGCAGCCAGCGTCTCCGGAGTGTCGCGCCAGCCCTCCGCCCGAGTACGCAACACCTCCTCGCGAACCTTACCGAACCGCTCGGCGATGTGCCGATCCATCGCCGGATCCTTTTTCCAGTGCTGCTCCGGCTGGAGCTCATCGCACCAGAACTGAATGATGGCGCGAGCGAGATCGGCTGGGGAACTGGTCATTTGGTCGGTTTGCCTCTCGGCGGACCGCCATGACGCGGCCCCTTCCCTCCCGGGCCTCCGGACCCATCTGGGCCGCGCCGGCCTGGCCCCTTGCGGACCCCACGACGGTCGGGAGGCCCGCGACGGTCTCGTTCCGGCACACGATCCATCGGCCGCGATTGTTGAACGGCCTGCTTCGGCCCGACGGCATAGCCTTCCTTGAGCAACTGCGTGAACGCAGCGCGGACGCTTTGCGCGATGGAATCCTGCACCCCTTTGGGAAGATCGGCAAAGGTGGTGTTGCGATGAACGCTCTGCAGGTCGCGGAGCATCAGGTTGGGCACACCTTTGGACGCATCCTTCATGGCCTCCAGTGCGTCGATCACCGCCGACAGCAGGATCGATTGCATGACGTCGGACGCGGCTCTTTGCACTGGGACTCTCCTCTTCGTCATCGCGAGGAGCGCAGCGACGTGGCGATCCAGTCTGGATTGCCGCGCCCCTTCAGGGCTCGCAATGACGGCGTTATGGACTTAACTCGCCTCGCTCCCTAATTCGGCGCGCGTGACGCGGCAATTCCACAAGATGCACGGGCTTGGAAACGATTTCGTCGTGATCGATGCGCGTGAGCAGCCGATTTCGATGACTCCAGCGCTGGCCAAGGTGCTGGCCGACCGGCATCTCGGCATCGGCTGCGACCAGTTGATCGTGATCGAGCCATCGACCGTGGCCGACGTCCGGATGCGGATCTGGAACCATGACGGCGGCGAGGTCGAAAGCTGCGGCAATGCCTCGCGCTGCGTGGTCGCACTGACCGGCGCCAAAAGCGTCGAGACCGGCGGCGGACTTCTCGAAGGCGCGACCTTTGGCGCCGAAGTCGAGGTCACCCTGCCCCCACCCCTGTTCGCATGGGATGAGCTGCCGCTTAATTATCCGATGGACACCGCGAAGCTGCCGCTCGGCTGGGGGCCGCTCGACCATCCGATGGCGCTCAGGGTCGGCAATCCGCATCTGGTGTTCTTCGTGCCAGACGAGACCGCAATCGACCTCGCCAGCATCGGGCCGAGCATCGAACATGACCCCGCCTTTCCCGAGCGGATCAACGTCAAT
>DASWTR010000064.1:0-12329 GCA_036402035.1 Sphingomicrobium sp. | reverse complement strand
ACGATGCACTGCGCGCCGATCACCGCGCCGTTGAGGATTCGGGCGCCCATTCCAATCAGCGCTTCGTCCTCGACCGTGCAGCCGTGCAGGATCGCCTGATGACCGACCGTCACCCGGGCGCCGATTGTAAGGGGCGCGCCGGGGTCGGAATGGCCGATGGCGCCGTCCTGGAAATTGCTCTCCTCCCCCAGGATGATCGGCGTGTTGTCGGCGCGGATCACGGCGCCGAACCAGATGCTGCACCGGTTTCCCAGGCACACGTCGCCGATAAGGTCGGCGGACGGGGCGACCCACGCGCCCTCGCCCAGCCGCGGTCTTGCGCCCTCGATTTCGTACAGCGACATGTGCAGGCCTTAGCGCTTGCCAAATCCGACCGAAAGACCCGCTTCGGACAATAGGTCTTCGCACCCTGAAGGATTGCGGTTAGGCTCCAGGCCAGCTCGGTAGGGGGATTGGCCGTGGTCGACCATGGGCGCAAGGCAGAGCGGGTTCCGCTCCAGGCCGATATCGATTTCCGCCGCACCGGCGAGCATCGCTGGCGGGTCAATGTGCAAGACTTCTCGCCACAAGGCTGCCGGGTCGAGCTGCCGGTGCGGGTTGTGCCCGAGGACAGTATCTGGGTGACGTTCCCGGGGCTGGAGGCGCTCCAGGGCAAGGTCTGCTGGGTCAATGAGTGGATCGCGGGGATCGAATTCGATCGGCCGCTTCACCCGGCGGTGTTCGAAATGGTCGAGCGCAGGATGCGCCACGGCGAGTGACCCAGTTCGTCCTGGTCATCGACGAAGGCACGACCTCAACCCGCGCGATGCTGTTCCGGCCGGACGGATCGGTCGCGGATTCGGCGTCGCATCCGATTACGCAGCACTATCCCGCACCCGGCCGGGTCGAGCATGACGCGGCAGAAATCTGGGAACGGACGCTGGACGTAGCCCGGCAGATGGTCGCGGCGGCGGGGAGCGCCGAAGCAATCGCGGCGATTGGGATCACCAACCAGCGGGAGACGGTGCTGGCCTGGGACCGCCAGACCGGGCAGCCGTTCGGAACCGCGCTAGTCTGGCAGGACCGGCGGACAGCGGATCGCTGCGACGAGCTTCGTGAAGGTAGGCATGAAGCGGCAATCCAGGCCAAAACCGGCCTGCTGCTCGATCCCTATTTCAGCGCATCGAAGATGGAGTGGCTGCTCGCCAACCGGCCCGAGGTGCGCGCGGCTGGCGATCGGCTGGCGTTCGGCACGATCGACAGCTGGCTGGTGTGGAAGCTGACCGGCGGCAGGACTCACGCCACCGACGCCAGCAACGCCAGCCGAACGATGCTGATGGCGTTGGACGGTGCGGACTGGGAGCCGGAACTGTGCGCACTGTTCGGAATCGCGCCAACAAGTCTGCCGCGCATCGTCGATTGCGCGGGCCCGATCGGCGAGACCGACCCCGCCCTGTTCGGGTGCGCTATTCCGATCTGCGGCATGGCCGGCGACCAGCAGGCAGCGACCATCGGCCAGGGATGCCTGCAACCCGGCTTCACCAAGGCAACCTTCGGCACCGGCGCCTTCGTCCTCAGCAACAGTGGCAGCAAGCCACTTCATTCGCGCAACCGCTTGCTAACCACCGTGCTGTGTCAGCTGGGCGGCAAGCGCAGCTATGCGCTTGAAGGCAGCATTTTCGTCGCAGGCAGCCTGATGCAATGGCTGCGCGATTCCGCCGGGCTGCTGGTCAGCACGCCGGAAAGCGAAATCCTGGCGCGCTCGGTCCCGGACAATGGCGGGGTCTATATGGTCCCGGCGCTGAGCGGGCTCGGCGCGCCGCACTGGCGGCCCGAGGCGCGCGGGGTGATCCGTGGGATCAGCTTCGCCACCACGCGCGCCCACCTCGTGCGGGCGGCGCTCGAGGCGCAGGCGCATCAAGTGCATGACCTGATGAAGGCGTTCGAGGCTGACGGGGTCGGCTGGGAGCGCCTGCGGATCGACGGCGGGATGGTTGCCAACAACTGGCTGGCCCAGGATCTCGCCGACATGCTGGGCCTTACCGTCGAACGACCGGCACTGGTCGAGACTACTGCACTGGGCGCGGCGATGTTGGCAGCCGTTGGAGCGGGGATTTATGCCAACCTCGAGGAAACGACTACGGCGATGGGTGGTGAGGCGACGCGGTTCGAGCCAAAGATGGACCAGGACGAACGCGAGCGGCGCCTCGCCGGATGGTGGCAAGCGCTTGGTGGCATCTAATCGAAAATGGTGCCCAGGAGAGGACCATCAATATCCGGATATGATATTGATTTCCATCCAAAATCTATCGGATGCACGCCGGCAGATACCCTCAAATGTACCCTGCATTTGAAAGTACAAACCCTAAAAATTGCCCGATTGACGAATTTCTTCGATCTAGGAGCGACGGCAAACTGGTCGCCATTTACAGCAACCGATTTGGCGGAAATTGGCCGTTAGCGGACGGACTGCTTACGGCAGGAATCGACCCGATGCCGACATACCTACGTCACCCGATGCGTTAGCCTTATTAGCTTCTGCTTGAGACCGTCCAGTTACTCCGCTTGGACCGCCGCTCGCCGGCGCGCACTGTCCTCGCGGAGCAATGCAACTGCCGTTGCCTGCACCACTTCGAGCTCTGCGGTCGCAAGGCTCTTTGGGCTAGCCAGTTGCAGCCGATCGGTCATTTCGCTGAGCAATTTCCTGTTCGCATAACTGTGCGGTGACGCCGGGTTGTCCCCCTGATCGTCGAGGAACTTGCCGATCACCCTGGCGCGCGTGGTGCGCGCCTGCGCCAGTTCGGTCAGCTTCGCGCGATATTCCAGCTCCCAGGGTTGGAGGTCCTTGAAGCGAAGTTTGTCGGCAAAATGCTGTGCCTCGTGGCCGAGGAAGGTCACGCGGAACTCCTCATGATCCAAGCTCGGGTATTTCGGCACGACCGCGAACAGCGCCTTGTCCGTCGCCCATCCACCCGTCGAGGCCCGGTTGCAGGTTGCATGGGCGCTCCAGCCCAGGCTCTTGAAATCATCGAGCAGGAACACCTTCACTTCGTGATCCCCTTCCGGAAGTGTGGCTCGCATCGTCCGAGCTTCCTGCTTCGACCAGATCATCAACTCACGAAGCAGGCCGGTGCGTCCCTGCAGTGAGTAGAAGCCTTCTCTCAGCGATCTCTCCGCCAATAGCTGTTCGAGTTCATCGAAGCGGCTGTCCGGCGCGGCGTTGAGGAGCGCGCGCAACCGGGATTCGAGTTGCCGCTCCTCCGCTTGCCTTCGATCGGGCCTGGCCATGGCCCGATGCCAATAGCTCCGGTAGTAGCCGAGCGCGCGCACGGCCAAGCTGTCGGCTTCCCTCGGCGCGCTTGGCCCCGCCGATTTGAACCGGTCAATCATGCACCTGGCAGCAGCCTGATCTCGCTCGGGCAAGCCGGTGAGGTCGACCCCTTCAAGTGCCTTCAACGCTCTTGGCTGATCGGCCTGCAAGGCGGCACCGATCGCTTCGGAGAATCTGTCGGCGGGCGAGGGTGCGCCCGAGACTGTCAACGCGGCTGCAGCCAAGGCAATTCCGTACATCAAAGGCATCTCCTCCGTCCAATCGACAGGAGGGGTTCTAGAGTTGAGTCATCTGTCCTTCTTGAACCCAATTGATCAGAGCCACGAGCGGGGTGCTCTGTCTGCAGCATTGCCAGACGCCCGAAGCTGTTATTGCCCGCGAGCACGAGGCTGCACCAAGACATCAGCAACCCCTTGCTCGTATCGGCCCGCGGAAACCGCCAGCAGGTTCCTATGCGCCTTTCGCGCCGCCGGTTGTTTCTAGCTCCTCGTCGACCGGGCGATATGCGCTGAGCAAATCCGCATGCTCTGACGATTCCTGCGCGTGCAACCAATGCGGATAGGTTATGTATACGGCTTCGGTATCATCCTCTCCCGCCTCGTACGCCAAGGCGGTGCCCTTGGTGAGGAAAATGATCTCGCCTGGCTTGGCGGTCTTGACGCTGTCGGCGGTGCGGATCGTAAGCGCACCTTTGGTCACCACGAGAATCTCGTCGTAGGTCACCACCCACTCATTCTTCTCGCCCTTCTTTTTGTTGCGGTAGTAGCCGGCACTCATGTGACCGCTGTTGGAAGAATCGAGGACGTCACCGACAAAGATTTCCTTGTCGAGATACTGGAAGAATTTGGCATCATTGCTCGAATAATGAGTGACCGTCATTTTCTGCTCCTGTGCGGCCGCGATCCACGTCGTTGTGTTTGGCGCGCCTTGCGTGTTGCCGCAGCACGAAGGCTTCCAGTCGTCCAGCATGACCCGCCCAGCAGGCTGGCAGCGCCAGGACGGGCGTCGTGGCACGTGCGGATGCGCTCGGTTCTCGGCTATGGGTCATCACGGGGTCCTCTCGTCGGCTCGGCCAACCCGTTGGCGAACGCGGGCATGATCTTGGGGCAGCAGCGGATTGCAGCCGACTGTCGGCATTTCCGTCTTCCTCAATTGCTCGCGGCACCAGCAAGCGAACGATTGGTCTCACCGCGGATGTAGGTGCCGGTTGCACTCGCGCCTGATCGCTCCAGCCGGCACAAGATGAGACCCGAGGACGTCCGCTCCTCGGAGATCAGCTTGAACCCGGTAGACGCCCCGGTGGCGCCGAACAGCCGCCGGCCTTGGCCGACAATTACGGGGGCGATCGCAATACGCAGCTCATCAACCAAGTTTGCCGCCAGCAGAGACCAGCCGAGCCGTCCGCTGCCGTGGACCTGAAGCTCGCCGTCACTATCTCTCTTGAGCGCGGCAACGGCAGCTTCGACGTCCCGGTCGAAGACCGTCACGGGTCCCCAGCTTGTATCGACCGGCGACGTCGCCGCGACATATTTCGGCAAGGTGTTCAGACGGCGCGCATTGACGTCCGCTTCGTCGGTGATGGTCGGCCAAACGGTGGAAAACTCCTGATAGGTTTTTCGCCCGAACAGAAAGGCTGTCGCCGATGACGACCAGTCCTCGACTTTCGCTTCCAGGTCAGCATCGACGAAGGGCACAAACCAGCCCCCGCGCTCAAATCCATCGGATCGGTCCTCATCGGGTGAGCCAGGCCCCTGGTACACTCCGTCCAGCGACAGGAAGTTCAAGATAGCAATTTTCACAGTTCCTCCTCACTCGAACTTTTCAATTCCATGGAAAGTTTAGTCGATGCCGAAGCTCAATCGCTGCTGTCGTCAAGCTTGTCGCGGACGGCCAGTACCGCGACCGCTGCAGTGACGAAGCCTGCGCCGATCACCGCCCAGGGTGAGCCAGGCCCCTGGTACACTCCGTCCAGTGACAAGAAGCTCAAGATGACAACTCTCACAGCCCGTCCTCACTCGATCTGTTCAATTCCACGTGAAAGGTTGGGCTATGCCGAAGCTCAATCGCTGCTGTCGTCGATCTTATCGCGGACAACCAGGATCGCGACCGCGGCAACGACCACGCCAGCGCCGATAACCGCCCATCCGCCGCTGGAAATGCCGAGCTTGCGCTCCTGATGGGCTGCCTCGCCCGCAGGACGCAGCCCGATTGCCACGCCCGCCGGAACGCCGCCGACGTTTAGCCTGACAGGCTCTCGAGGCGACAGGCTGAGGGCAATTCCCTCCCCGAAGCCGGTGGTCCGTGACCCGTTTGTCCAGTGCCGCGTCGCGGTCGGCGCGAGCGTCAGCGCTGCGCCGGCTGGGCGGGCGGCACGCCCGCGGAACGGCAGATGCAAACGCGCCCCGACGAACATGCCGGGACGAACCTCGGAAGGTTGCGGCCGCCAATCGGCGGCCCGGGCCGGCATTGCCGTGCATGCAGCTGCAATCACCAGCCAGCAATATTTGATCATGTGTCTGTCCTCCAGCCGACGTAGGCGGCGCATCTATCTCCGCGAGGGACGGTCCATCATCAGGACATGCCACCCTTGCAGCGGGCGGGTCATGGAAGGAGATTGGGAGTCAGTCGACTACCCAGTAGGTAGTAGGAAAGGGTCGGTCCGGCCGCTCCCCTGCGCCGTTGAGCACCGGCGATGCTCAGGTTCCCGAGCCCGAGGCGCGTGATTACCCTGCGCGTAGTCGACAGGCATCGCGGGTCCATTCCATATCATCTCCGGCTGAGGCACGAGCAGGACGTTCGCGTGCGGCACAGCGGGGAGTCGTCAAGCATGCTCGAATGGTTGTTGCGTCGGCTTGCGCGCGCGCCAACTCCGGCTCAGTCGGAGGCGGCATTCAGAAGTTTTCTGCGCCGGACAGGGCTCGAGTTCGAGGATGCGCCGGTTCGCGACGTGCTGCTTGCGGTCATGCAATTCTACGCCGAACAGCGGTTTGCCGGCTTGGGTGACGACCCTGACACCGACATGCTGCTGTTTGAATATGGCTGCTATGATTGGGGGGTTGGCGAAGCCTTTCAGCTCGCTCTGACCCGGCAATTCTACTCGCGAGGCGACAATCCGATCAGCCAGTTGACGGTCGTCTTCTTCTATCGTCCCGATCACACGCTGCGCACCCTCGGCGCTCACCATGTCTGGTGCGCCCACCCGCGCGAACTCGATGCCTTCCGGGCGGAAATGTTCGACAGCGCAGCGACGCGCGACGCACTCAACCGCACCGACCAGCGCCGGGAGGTTTATTGGCAAGTCGTTTGATCCCCTGATCGCACGAGTTGGGGCCGGGCAGAAGTTGCGCGTGCTTACGAGCAAAACGTCAATGACAACTACCTGAAAGGGAGTTGAGGGCGGCGATGCGCCCAGCCAAGCATCCGCGATGAACAGACGAGATTTCCTTGTCGCCGGCGCCGCCGTTACTGTGCCGACCTGGCTTGGCGCATCCTTAGGCGCGTCGGCTGCCGCGTCAGTTCCGGGCGAATGGACGCCTGAGCAGTTCCATCGCGCCCGCCGGTTCCTCGATCTGCCAGTCGGGCGCATCGCCTATGTCGAGCGCGGCCGCGGCCCAGTCGCGCTGTTCCTCCACGGCTATCCGCTAAACGGCTTTCAATGGCGCGGTCCGATGGCGCTGCTTCAGGATGTCCGGCGGTGCATTTCCCCCGACCTCCTGGGCCTTGGATTTACTGAAGTGGGTGCGGACACCAGCCTCACGCCAAACGCTCAGGCGCAGCTGGTGGTGGATTTCATGACGAAGCTCGGCATCGCCTCGGCCGACTTCGTCGCCAACGACAGCGCCACCGGGATCGCGCAGCTGATCGCTGCCAGCCATCCCGAGCGGGTGCGCAGCATGCTGCTCACCAACGGCGACGCGGACACGCACAGCCCGCCGCCCCTGCTGATGCCCTTCATCGAGCAGTGCCGCACCGGCGAAGCCGACGCCTGGTTCGCGAGGCATTATGAAGACGGCGCCTGGGCGCGCGCCGGAAACGGCCTCGGGCAAGCCTATCACGACCCTGTGCGGTCGATGTCCGATCCGATCATCAAGACCTACTTCGAGCCGCTCCTCGCAAACGCGAAGCGGCGGGCGCAGGCGCGCCGCTACGGCACCGACATGCTGCCCAATCCGCTGCCGGCGATCACTCCCCAGCTGCGCGGGTACGAGGGGCCGGCACGAATGGTCTGGGCCCGGAATCTGGATATCTTCCCTGAAGCGCTCGCGGTGTGGCTCGACCGGATCCTTCCAAGCTCCCGTGGCATCCGGCTGGTCGACAACGCCAAATTATTTTTCCCGGAAGAACAGCCGCACGTGATTGCCGAGGAAGCGCGGAGGCTTTGGAGCGCGGGGCCTCAGCCCCTCTAAAGCGCTCGCCCGCCGGATCGCGTCGGCGTTTACAACGCGGTTGCAAGCGCGCCGCGAGCAGCGCGGACATTGTCGCGACCTCCCGCCTCATTGTAGAGCGTCCCAATGGAGCAGCAATGGCTCATGGAAACGATGACACTTGCAGAAAATCTCCGCCGGATGCGCTCTGCCAGGGGCATCTCGCAGCTCGAGCTGGCCCTACGCCTCGAAGTGTCGCAGCGCCACGTCAGCTTCGTCGAGCTGGGTCGTGCCCGCCCAAGCCGCGACCTGATCCTGCGATGGGCGCGCGAGACAGGTGCCTCGGTCGACGAGCGGAATGCCGCGTTGATCAGCGCCGGATTCTCGCCGGCATTTGTTGAAATCGGGGCCGAGCAGGTGCGCGACAGCTCGGCGTTTAAGGCGCTGTCCGACATGCTCGTTGCCCACGAGCCCTATCCGGGCATCATCTTCGATGCCGACTGGATGATCCGTGCGATGAACGAGGGCGGGCATTGGCTGTCGACCGTGGGAATGGCGGACTTCCTTTCCGACATGGGTGGCCCGGCGACCGAGATGGACATGATCGCCGCGGTCACGCACCCGCGGGGCTTCCTTTCGAAGATCCGCAACGCGCGCGAGGTCGGCTTCGCGCTGCTCCGGCAAATGCGCGCCGAACAGATGACGAGGCCCGCGCTTGCGCCGCGCGTGGATCAGCTGGAACAGTCGCTCCGAGATCGCTTCGGGGACGATCCAGGCGAGCATTCCCGCGCTCCGGGCGACACGCACCTTCAGCTCATTGTCGACAGCGAGTTCGGGACCTTGTCGTTTCTGCTGATCCAGACGGTGTTCGGGCTGCCGCACAATGTCACGCACGCATCCCTTCGGACCGAGCTGTGGTTCCCGCTGGATGACGACACCCGGCGGGTCATGGCCACTCGCGGAGGAACCCGCTTAGCCATCGAGCATTCGGCGAGCTAATATGTGCGTCGAGGCACTCAAGCCGGAATATCGTCCTCATCGGTATCGCGCACTGAATCGCCCATCGCGACTGCAACTCTGGGCCGAAGGCAGGCCCTCCTTAAAGTGGGGACCGAGCCCGTTGCGGACATGGGCTCATAAGGCGACCATCGTCGCATGAATTATCTTCTTGTTTTCATCGGGGGCGGTCTCGGAGCGGCGTTGCGCCACGGAGTGAACAAAGCTGCCCTGGCCCATCTCGGTCCTGACTTTCCGTACGGGACGTTCTTGGTGAACGTGCTCGGCGGCCTTTTGATGGGCATTTTCGCGGAACTGTTTTTTCAAGGGGCTGGTACGAGCCAAGGGCCTAGATTGTTCTTGAGCACGGGATTGCTTGGTGGATTCACCACATTCTCTGCGTTCAGCCTTGAGGCTGGCCTGATGTGGCAGCGAGGCGATTACGTCACCTTAAGCGTATATGCCATCGGTTCTGTCGTCCTTTCCATCGTCGCCTTATTCGCGGGAATGGCAGCTACGCGGTCAATCGTCTGATTTCATCGATCTCGCTCTCCCGGTATGAAGCCCCACCACCCGCAAATCAGCTGTTGGCAGCGCGCCTGACGCGCGAATGTCCGCTTTCCAGGCAAGGCAAGTCATCCTGCTGGCCGGAAGCAACTACCTCTTGGGTATTGGACTTCCATCTGGCCGATAGCCATCCACGGGAAACAGAGGCCGTCTGGAGGCCTCGCCAAGAAACACCAATGAAGATTGCGGCAATCTCGGATATTCACGGCAACATCGCGGCCCTCGAAGCGGTGTTCGCGGACATTGCCAGACGCGGCGTCGATCTCATCGTGAACCTCGGAGACATTCTTTCCGGCGGCCTGCATCCGCGCGAGACGGCTGATCGGCTAATGCCACTATCGCTGCCGACCATTCGAGGGAACCACGAGCGTCAGGTGCTGACGCTCGAACGAAACCGCATGGGCCTTTCGGACCGCCACGCCGCTTTGACCTTGCGCGCCGATCAGCTCGACTGGATCGCGGGCCTGCCTGAAACCCTCCGGCTCTCACCTGACGTGCTGATGGTGCACGGTACCCCGGACAGCGATCTTGCCTATTTCCTGGAGACCGTGACGCCCGACAGGCTGCGCCAGGCGACCGAAAAGGAAGTCGAGCACCGGGCTGGCGACGTCGATGCGAAAGTGATTCTATGCGGCCATACCCATGTGCCGCGCGTCGTCCGGCTCGCGGATGGCAGGTTGATCGTCAATCCGGGAAGCGTCGGCCTGCCAGCCTATGACGACGATCGCCCCTATCCGCATGTCGTCGAGACTGGCTCGCCCCACGCGCGTTACGCGATCTTGACCGAGGCGGGCGGAGAATGGACGGCCGACCTGATCGCCGTGGAGTATGATTGGGAAGGCGCGGCTCGCGACGCCGAAGCAAATGGCCGATTGGATTGGGCCTGGGCGCTCAGAACGGGAATGACGCAATCGCGCCCCTCCTGATGATTGGCGCAGGAGATCGACATCCACCCGATCGCTGTCGCGATTGACTGCGACCGGCATCGCCTGTTGCGAACCCGTGCCTGCCCCTCGTCGGCCGAATCGTGGAGGCAAGCGCATCGCAGGCAAAACGCGGCGGCGATCATTTAGTCTTGACGCTCGACGAGGTTCCGCCGGCCGACCGGAAGGCCTAATTTTGGCCGTTTGCCGACCGTCTGCTTTCAGGTCACCAATGCGCCATCTCGGCCGTGCGCCTATTGCTGCTGGCACACGGTTGCAGCGGACCATCTGCTGGCATTTTGCGCTGCCCAAGAATGGCTTACCATAATTCGTTCGCCCCGGTTGCGCCGCTTCGCTCCGCCAAGTCGCCGCGCAGTTGCAAATGCCCGCTCACGCCAACCGCGACCTAGCGCATCAGACGTAGGTACAGAAGTATTGAAGCTCCGCGGCTGAGTCAGGGGCGTATACGTAACGAAGCCCGGTAAACCCGTGCCCGCCGCTAAACTGATTGACCGGACCCTTTTGGCGATCCAGCTGGAATAACGACTTTTCGATCAGCTTTTTGGTGGACTCCGAATATACGTAAGTAGTGAGCGCACGGCCCTCGTACGGATCGTCCCAGTAGAGAACCCGGAAGCGGAAGGCGCCCGAATTTACCGAGCGGTTGGCCGGTTTCGATATCCTGATCTCATCGAGGGGCTTAGGTTGATCCTGAACGTTCGGGCGAACGAACGCCCGGCAGACGAAGGCTTGCGGGTCGGAGATCGAGGGTGATGCCGGCCTACCGGATTGATGCGCGGCGCATGCTGCGGGCGCAGCCAGGACGCTGAACATCACCAAGCTCCACAGTCGCTCCATCGCCGCCCAATACGGGCTCGCGCCGCCAAAAGTTCCCGTGGCAACTTTCTACCCTTGGCCGACTTGCTGCGGAATGCTGGAAAGTGAACATTCCCGCAGGTGCCGCAGTGCCCTCGAGCCTGTTTTCCCTCGGGGGCTCTTTATTGCCGCCGGGTGCCCTCCGCGGCCGAGCCCCCCGCTCGGGCCGGACGTCACGCGGCTTGCTGCGCCGACTCGGTGATGCTTTCGGCCTTGAGGGCCGCCTGCACCGCATTGCGCGAGCCGATTCGCTGGAGGAAGTCGGCGAGCCTGGGCCAACGCTTTAGGCCGATCCCCTTCTCCTCGGCCCAGCGGGCCACGACGAACATGTAGATGTCGGCAACGGTGAGCTTCTGCCCGAGCAGATACGGACGCCCGTCCGACAGCTGCCGCTCCACATGGTCCAGCCGCCGAGAGACATTGTCGCGCGCCTTGGCTTTTGCATCCTCCGACGCGCCGGGCAGGAACAAGGAGCCATAGGCCTTGTGCAGCTCAGCTGCGATGAAGATGAGCTGCTCCTGCAGCCGCGCCCGCTCAAGCGTTCCTGGCGGCGGGGCCAGGCCCGCTTCCGGCCTGAGGTCCGCCAGATACTGGACGATCGCTCCGCCTTCCGTGAGCACCTGGCCGTCATCCAGCACGAGTGCGGGGACATAGCCTTTCGGGTTGATTGCATAATAGTCGGCGCCGCTCTCGGTCCTGTGGGTGGATAGGTCCACCCTCTCCAATTCGAAGTCGAATCCGGCTTCCCGCAGAACGATATGCGGCGCTAGTGAGCATGCGCCGGGGGTATAGTAGAGCTTCACTCTTCTCCTCCTTTCTTGCGCAGCGAGCCGGTCGCTCCCGGCCCCATGGTTGAATCGGCCAGCATGAATTCTCCGAACGTGCCGAGTCTTCAGACGCAGGACGTAAAGGGGGATGCTTTCGCGTCCGGCGGCGCTTGGCATCAGGTCATGCCTGCTCCGCCTCCTTCACGAGAGCGATCGCATCGATCTCGATCATCGCTTCAGGCGTATAGAGGCCTTTGACCTCGACGATCGTGTCGGCGGGATAGGGCTCCCTGAAGAACTTCCGACGGAGTTCGACGACCTCCGGAAAGTGGGACATGTCGGTGACGTAGATGGTGACCTTGACGACGCGGTCGAGGCCTGACCCGCCGGCGCGCAGCGCGCGGTCAAGGTTCGCGAACGCCTGCTCGCCCTGCGCCCGAAAGCCGCCTTCGACGATGCGGCCGTCGTTCCCGTATCCGGCCTGGCCGGATACGAACAGCTGATCGCCCGCGCGGATCGCCTGCGA
>DASWTR010000063.1:0-5421 GCA_036402035.1 Sphingomicrobium sp. | reverse complement strand
GGCGTCGGCAGCGACACGGGTCCCGCAATGAGCGTCACTCGCGCTCCGGCCTGTGCCGCTGCTGCGGCAATCGCGAAACCCTGCTTGCCCGACGATCGATTGGCGATAACCCTGACGGGATCGATCGGCTCGTGGGTCGGGCCAGCGGTGATCAGGACATGCTTGCCCTTCAAATCCTCCCCGGAACGGGGAGGGGGACCGCGACCATCGATCGTGGTGGCGGGGAGGAGAGGCTTGATCCTCTCATAGATATCTGCCGGCTCCGGCAGCCGACCTGGACCATATTCGCCGCACGCCATCGGGCCTTCGTCCGGCTCCAAGACGGTGATCCCGTCAGCCTTTAGTTGCTCGATGTTTCGCTGGGTGGCGGCATGCTGCCACATGCGCACGTTCATCGCCGGCGCGACCACCACCGGCTTGTCGGTCGCGAGCAGCAAGGTGGTGGCTAGATCGTTGGAGATGCCCGCCGCCATCCGCGCCAGCAGGTCGGCAGTGGCCGGGGCCACGAGCACCAAATCAGCCGCCCGGCTGAGCTGGATATGGCCCATCTCGGCCTCGTCCTTCAAATCCCACAGCGAGGTATAAACCGGGCTTTCGGCCAAGGCGGCGAGGCTCATCGGGGTGACGAAATGCGAGCCGCCGTCGGTCAGCACCGGCGTCACCGAATGACCCTCCTTGCGCAGCAGGCGGATCAGTTCGGCCGCCTTGTAGGCGGCGATGCCACCACCAACGATCAGCAGGATGCGGCTCATGGCCAGCGATATGGCGTTGGGATGCCCATCTTCGCAAGGCCGCCCATGATCAGGCGACGAGCCACCAGGTCAGTGCCGCGGCCGCAGCGGCCGAGCCGAGCCCGATCGCCAGCGGCGCCATCCAGCTTTTGCGCTCGATGATCGCGATATCGGCGAGCGGCGGCGGCGGCGGCGCAGCGCCAGGGTCGGGGTAGCTGGCGTCGATCTTGCGCAGGATATCCGGGATCAGCTTCAGCGCTCGGACGGTGTCGACAATGCGGTCGGCGTAATAGGCTTCCGGGCCCAGCTCGGTCCGAATCCAATCCTTGAGGAATGGTTCGGCCGTTTCCCACATATTGATATCGGGATCGAGCGCGGTCGCGACTCCTTCTTCCATCACCATCGTCTTTTGCAGCAACAGCAGGTGCGGCTGGGTCGGCATGTCGAAGTCGCGGGTGATCGCGAACAACCCCTCGAGCATCCGGCCAATGCTGATGTCCTTGACCGGCAGTCCGCGGATCGGTTCGCCGACCGCGCGCAGGGCGGTGGCGAACTCGGCCACGTCGTGATGCGCCGGCACATATTGCGCTTCGAAGTGGATCTCGGCCACACGCATGTAATTGCCGGTGATCAGCCCGTAGAGGATCTCCGCCAGCCACAACCGCGCTTGGCGGTCGATCCGGCCCATGATTCCGAAGTCCACGGCCGCGACACGCCCGTCCTTCAGCGCGAACAAATTTCCCTGGTGAAGGTCGGCGTGGAAATAACCGTCGACCACTGCCTGGCGCAGGAAGGCGCGGACCAGGATCGCAGCGAGTGCCTTGGGATCATGCCCGGCGGCGATCAGCTGATCGCGATTGGCGAGCTTGATTCCGTCCAGCCACTCGAGCGTCAGGACCCGTCGCGCGGTGCGGCGCCAGTCAATCTCCGGCACGTGGAAGCCGGGTTCGGCGACCATATTGTCCTTAAGCTCCGACGCCGAGGCGGCCTCCCGGGTCAGATCCAGCTCGCGGCGGACCCATTGCTTGAAATAGGCGATGACCATCCTCGGCCGAAGCCGTTCCACCTCGCCGCCCAGCAGCTCGACATGCGCCGCGGCCCATTCGTAGGTCTCAATCGCTCTGGCGAATTCTTCCTCGATTCCAGGGCGGAGCACCTTGACTGCGACCTCGCGCCCCTCAGTCGTCACCGCATGGTGGACCTGCGCGATGGACGCGGCGCCGACCGGCTTTTCATCGAATTCCGCAAATAATGCATCGAGTGGCGCTTCAAGCGCTTGTTCGATCGCTGCCTTGATCGCCGGGAAGGGCGCGGGGGGCAGCGAGTCGGTCAGCTGCAGCAAATTTTCGGCCGCGTCCGGGCCCACCAGGTCGGGGCGGGTCGACAGGGCCTGGCCGAGTTTGATCGCCGCCGGCCCGATCTCCTGCATCGCCGCGGCATAATCGGGTACATCCGGCTGGGCCGCGCCGAACCGCGCCACCCGGCACAGGCGGCGCACGTTGGGGGGAGTCAGCGGATCGCCTTCGATTCCCCGCAGCGCCCCATGTCGCGCCAGCGTCCGGCCCCATTTGAGCAGGCGCCACAGATGAACGACTGCGGTGGTCAAATCTTCCAGCCGCCATGGATCGCGACCAGCCCGCCAAGGATCGGCTCGACGCTGGTCGACTTGAATCCGGCCTCGCCGATCATCGTGCGAAAGGCCTCCATCTTGGGGAAGCGGCGGATCGATTCTACAAGGTAGCGATAGCTGTCCTCGTCCCTGGCCACGACCTTGCCAATGCGCGGAATGAGATGCTGCGAATAACGGTCGTAGAATTCGCCGAAGCCAGGCCATTCGCTGGTTGAGAATTCGAGGCAGTAGAAGCGGCCCCCGCGCTTCAGCACGCGGTGTGCTTCGCGCAGCGCGGCGGGGATGTTGGTCACGTTTCGAATCCCGAAAGCGATCGTATAGGCGTCGAAACTGCTGTCGGCGAAACTTAGCTTCTCGGCATTTTCGACCTGCCAGATAAGGCCCGTGAGGCCGCGCTTCTCGGCGCGCTCCATGCCGACCGCCAGCATGTCCGGGTTGATATCGCTGACCGTCACTTCGGCGCCCTTGTCGGCCATCCGGAAGGCGACGTCGCCGGTACCTCCAGCCATATCGAGGATCTTTTCCGCGCGGCGTGGCTTCACCTTGGCGACGAACCGGTCCTTCCACAGCCGGTGCATGCCGCCCGACATCAGGTCGTTCATCAGGTCGTAGTTGCGCGCCACCGAACTGAACACGCCGCCGACGCGGCGCGTTTTCTCCTCGGGGCTGACCAGCTCGTCGCCGAAATTGACCTTGTCCATGCGCGCGCCCTAGCAGGGAGATCAGAGGCGTGGAACGCCCCAATTGCCGCCAAGGATGCCATGCCCGAACTTCCAGAAGTCGAAACCACCGTGCGCGGCCTTGAGCATGTGCTGAAGGGCCGCCGCCTCCGGCGCGTCGAGATGCGCCGGGCCGACCTCCGTCGCGCCTTTCCGCCGGACTTGGGCCAGCGGCTGACCGGTTCGCGCGTCACATCGCTCGGCCGCCGCGCCAAATATGGGCTGGTCCACACCGATCGCGGTGACACGATGGTATTTCACCTGGGCATGTCGGGCGCTTGGCGGATCGATCCCCAGGAGATCGGCAAGCATGATCATCTGCTGCTGGAGACCGAGGAGGGGAGGCGGCTGCACCTCCGCGACCCGCGCCGCTTTGGGTCGGTCGACCTGGTGCTGACCGGAGAGCTTGAGCAATGGCCCGCGTTCAAGGCGCTCGGTCCCGAGCCGCTGGGCGATGAGATCGACGGCAAATGGTTGAAGGAAAAATTTGCCGGCAGAACGGCGGCAGTGAAGCTGTTGCTGCTCGATCAGCGGATCGTTGCCGGCCTCGGCAATATCTATGCCTGCGAAGCCCTGTTCCGTGCCAGAATTGATCCCCGCAAGGCGGCGGGCAAAGTCAGCCGTGCCAAGCTGGACGCCCTCGCCGAGGCGATTCCCGCTGTGCTGGAGGATGCGATCCGCGCCGGGGGCTCCACGCTCAAGGACTTCGCCGCGCCCAACGGGGAGCTCGGCTATTTCTCCAAGCAGTTCGACGTCTACGACCGCGAGGGCGAGCCCTGCCGCGGCTGCGCTGGCACCGTCAGGCGAATCGTCCAGGGCGGCCGCTCGACCTTCTTTTGCCCGTCATGCCAAAGGTAGTCGTAGTTGACGCGAATCGCCTCCTTCGCTAGGGGAGCCGCCACGCCGGTGCGACCCACGGGTTTCGCGCCGCTTTTTCGTTGCAAACACAAGAGTTTCGGAAGGTCATCGATGGCGAACACGCCGCAAGCAAAGAAGCGCATCCGCCGCAACACCACC
Source organism: Sphingomicrobium sp. (assembly GCA_036402035.1). Classification (GTDB taxonomy): domain Bacteria; phylum Pseudomonadota; class Alphaproteobacteria; order Sphingomonadales; family Sphingomonadaceae; genus Sphingomicrobium. The sequence goes on along the minus strand of DASWTR010000063.1, from coordinate 1,324 downwards.
CGTGCGGCGATCAACGGCGCCCGCGTCAGCCGCATCCGCACCTTCGTCAAGGCGGTCGAAGCCGCGCTGGAAGCCGGCAAGAAGGACGACGCCGTCGCCGCACTCAAGCAGGCTCAGCCGGAGCTCGCGCGCGGAGTCGCGCGGGGCGTGCTTCACAAGAATACTGCGTCGCGGAAATTCTCGCGGCTGACCAAGCGGGTCGCCGCGCTCGGTTAAATTTTGATTTACGTTACGTTTCGGGACGGGCCGTCGGTTGTACCGGCGGCCCGTTTCATTTCGGTGACTTAAAAAAGTCTAGGGAATCCGGCGATTCGCGATGTAGCGCTTGATTAGCTTCGCGCAACAAGGGCGTAAATCTGCCATTTTTCAGCGGTTTTGGCGGCTTCCCTCTGTCAAGTCAGTTTATTTCACCTTGATGAAATTTGCCGCTTGAATCGCGCGCCTCAGACCCTCAAAAAACTCTTTCCGGCGGCGATTCCGCTGCGGGGGGCTAGAGACCGACGGGACGCTTGGCGTGCGACTCGCATCGCGCGCAACGCCTCCTCGTGTCTCTGGAAGTCAGGGTAATGGGAGGCGCGAGCCAGTGCAGGGCAGTCGGGAAAATCTGTGTCTATCCGATGCCGGCCCCAGCGCGCTCGATCATCCGGTTCCAGCACCCCTCGAGGCGGCGTGGGACACGATCCGCACCAATCTTCGTCGCGACTGCGGCGCCCGCACCTTTGACGGCTGGCTGAAGCCGGCCGAGCTCGGGGCGTTCGACGGCGACAGCGGCGAGCTCGAAATCGTCATGCCCAGCCAGTTCATGGCCGACTGGGTGCAAAGCCATTTCCGCGACCGACTCGCACTCGCCTGGCGGTCGGTGCTGCCGGTCGTTACCGATGTGAAAATCGTCGCCGCGGCCGACGGCCCGAAGCCGGCGCCGCTGCTGGTGTTGGAGGAAATTCCCGCCGCTCCGGCAAGTCCGGCCGAGCGCAACCCGTCCGCGCCGAACTTCGATCAGCGTTATCGATTCGAGACCTTCGTCATCGGCAAGGCCAATGAAGTCGCGGCGACCGCCGCCCGGACCCTGGCGACCGCCGACACAGTCTCCTTCAACCCGCTGTTCATTCATGGCGGCACGGGGCGCGGCAAGACCCACCTGCTGCATGCCATCGGGCAGGCGTTCCTCGATCGCCGCCCGTCGGCCCGGGTCGTGTCGATGTCGGCCGAAAAGTTCATGGTCGAGTTCATTCGCGCCCTGAAGGAAAATGACACGATCGGCTTCAAGAGCCGGCTGCGCTCGGCCGACTTGCTGCTGATCGACGACGTCCAGTTCATCGCCGGC
>DASWTR010000062.1:0-1627 GCA_036402035.1 Sphingomicrobium sp. | reverse complement strand
GCGCGTGTCCTGCGCGTATTCGGCCCCGTTGGTGTAGGTCGTCGAGAAGTTGGCGCTGAAATTGTACGAGCCAGGGTGCGACAGGCCGATGGCGTGACCAAGTTCGTGCACCACGGTCGTCCAGCCGTAGCCGTTGTAATTCAGCCATTCGTTCGATGGATTGACTTCGGGAGTCGCCGTCCAGACGTCGCTGACGACCCGTTGGCCGATGCCGGGATAGAAGGCATGCGCCTGCGCCGGGCCAGTGGAGGTGTTGGCGAACACCACATCCGCGCCGGCACCGCGCGATTCAACGAAGCTCAGCGGGACGAGGTCGTCCCACAGCTGGATCGCTTCTCGCGCCGCGGCCTGCTGTTCCGCGGAAAAAGGCGAATAGCCGTCGGCATCGCGGATCGAGAAGTTCGGATTGTTGTAATAGCCGATCGCGTGAGGCGTGGTCAGGAAGGTGTAAGTGACGACCCCATTGGGCGCGTGAAGCCTGGCCCCACTGTCCAGCTGCCCAATGACCTGGTCCAGCTCGAAAATCTGCTTGCCGTTGAAGATGCCGTCCGCATCGTCGACCTCAAGGCGCCACGGGGCGGCGCTGATGACGTAGCCCGGGTCCTGTATGCCGCCATTCGACTCCTCGAATCTCGGGGGAAGCCCCGTCTCGCCGCCGCCGGCACAGCTCGGGCAACCGCAGGACGCTGAGCTCGGATCATGAGCAATGATTTGGCTGATCGACTTTCCAGACTTGGACGCCATCACGAATTCTCCCCAATCCCATGTTTTCGTTGAATAACCGCGTGACTAGCGGCTCACCGAAGCGGGGGAGGCTGCAAGAGCGTGGTTAACGCGTCAACGGTTATTATCGTGAATCGTCCCACGCTGAAACATTTTCGCAACTAATACTGTCGGTTAAACGACTCTGTATAATGTTAACTTTACAAGTAGGGCTGCAGTTGCGCCCACCGGTGCTCTACGGCATTTAGTCGAGCGGCATGCCTGCATCTTCAACCCTGGACCGTTTTCGCGCCGTGCTCGCCGGCGCAACCAGGGCGATCGCCGAGGATGCGGAAGCGGAGGTGGCGTTCGCGTCCGATGCCAGCGGCCAGTCGCCGGGCAAGGTAGCGCGCGTAGTCTCGCCTGGCCCGAGCCTTGAAACCAGGCTGGTGGCCGAAGCCCGGGGTGCGGCCGACGCGCTCGCGCTTCGCCTCAAGCACCATGATCCCAGGGTCCACGCGACTCGGGCTCCGGTCAGCGATAGCGATGCCCGTGCGGTATTCGACGCGCTGGAGCAGGCACGCGTCGAGGCGCTCGGCGCCAAGGCGATGGACGGGGTACGCGCCAACCTCGATAACCTGGTCGAGGCCAGGGTGCGTCTCGATGCCATCACTCGCGCGCGGACCGCCGAGGAAGTTCCCCTGGCCACAGCAGTCGGATTGCTCGCCCGGCAACGGATGACGGGTCAGGCGGCCCCGGCAGCGGCCAGGGCGGGGCTGGAACTCGTCGCGCCTTGGATCGAGGAGAAGGCTGGCGCGGAGCTGGACGCCCTCGCGCTAACCATCGACGACCAGGCCGCCTTCGCCACTTTGTCGCGACGCTTGCTCGAGGATCTCGAGCTCGATGCCGGCGAACCGGCCGACGA
>DASWTR010000061.1:0-4419 GCA_036402035.1 Sphingomicrobium sp. | reverse complement strand
ACCGACCTGTTCCTCAAGACGCAGACCTATGACGATGCGCTGATCGATCAGGTGATCGAGCGCGGCAAGGCCTTTGCCGATGCCGGGGCCAGCGGCTTCTTCGTGCCGCGCCTGGCCGATCCGCGCCAGATCGAGCGGGTGGTGCGTGAAGTGTCGCTACCGCTCAACGTCATCGCCTTCCCCGGCGCGCCGCCCAAGGCGGATTGGGCCGCGGCTGGAGTCGCGCGGATCAGTCACGGGCCCTTCCCGCATCGGGCGCTGATGGCCCAGTTGGAGGAGGCCGCGAGGGCCGCCATAAGCTAGCCTTGGGTGTTGGCCGCAAGTTTTGAGAGGCGTGAACGGGCGCATTGCTTCACAGGTATCGCCTCACAGGAGGCCAATCTCGTCATGAGCAAATTCGATTCCTTTGCCCGGCTCCACATACCAGGTGACCCTCTCGTCCTGTTTAACGCCTGGGATGCCGGCAGTGCGCAGGCAGTAGCGAAATCCGGTGCGAAGGCGATCGCGACGGGCAGCGCTTCGGTGGCCATGGCTCAGGGCTTCGGCGACGGGCAGGAAGTGCCGATGGAGTTTGCGCTCGAAAATGCGCGACGGATTGTGAAGGCCGTTGACCTGCCGGTGACGGTCGATTTCGAAGGGGGCTATGCGGTCGAGCCAGAGGAAGTCGGCAAAAACGTCGCGAAACTGGCAGCGACGGGCGCCGTCGGCTGCAATTTCGAAGATCAGGTGGTTGGCGGCGAGGGGCTTTACCCGGTCGAACAGCAAGCTGCCCGGATCGCGGCGGTGCGGGCTGCGGTCGGCCCCGACTTCTTCATCAACGCTCGAACTGACCTGTTCCTGAAGGCTCCTCAAGAGACGCACGACGAGGCGATGCTCGACGAGGCGATCGAGCGGGTGCGGGCTTATGCCGAGGCCGGCGCCAGCGGCTATTTCGTGCCGATGCTGGGTGACCTAGATATGCTTCGGAAGCTCTGCGCGGAATCCCCGATCCCGGTCAATTTCATGACCTATCCCGACTGCCCCTCGAACGCCGAGGTGGCGGCGACCGGCGTGGCGCGGATCAGCCACGGGCCCTTCCCGTTCATGGCGCTGATGGGCCAGTTGGAGGCGGCGGCGCGGGAAGCGCTCGTCTAGGCGGGTTGTTTCCGCCGCCACCAGCGGCGGCCGCTGGGCCCGGACTTGAGCACGCTCCGCCGAAAGATGGCGGCGGCGAACTTCAGGATCAGCGCGACCCATAGCGCCTGCCACAACAGGGCCAACGCGTGAGGCCATAGCGCGCCTTGTTCAGCGGCGCGGCCGATCATCGCAAACGGCGAGGACAGCGGGAACACCGCCGCACCGATCGCCTCGGCGGTCATCGGCTTGCCGACGCCCAATGAGGCAAAGCCGAACAGTACCACCTGGGCCATCGTCACCGGCATCGACAGCGTCTGCACCTCGCGCACCGTCGATGCCTGGGCGCCGATGCCGAGGAAGGTTGCCCCGATCAGCAGATAGCTCATCGAGAAATAGACGAACACGAGGACCAGGAAGGCGGTCCAGCCGACGGCCGGCGCCGGCAGAGCACCAAGGCCGCCTGTCGAAGCAAGCGCGATCGCTGCTGTGCCGACACCGGCCCATACGGCAATTCCCAGCAGCGACATGGCCAGCATGGCGAACAGCTTGCCGAGGAAAATGGCATCGACCGGAACGGCCGCCGCCAAAACCTCGATAACCTTACTCGATTTTTCCTCGATCAACTGGCTGAGGAGCATGCCGGCCAACAGGATGGTCAGAACGAACAGAAGAGTTTGGCCGATCCAGGCGGTGACGCTTCGACTGAGCGCGACTGTGCCGGATGAGCTGCGCACGGTCGTGACTTGCAGCGGCCGTCCCTCGACCTGCCGCTCGATCTTCATCCGTCTTGCTTCGTCGATTATGACCCGCAGCTGTTTCAGCGTTCGGCTGCCGCTATCGGCGGCGCCGGTGAAGTGCGGGGATGCCAGACTGCCGTCGAGCACCCCGAGCACAGGATTGTCATCGGAACCGATCAAATGGTCGCGCTGAGCCTGTATGTCCCCACTGGGTTCCACCCAGCGTAGTTCGATCAGCGGCAGCTCCTCGGTCAGCGGCAACAGGCGTGTTCGCGCGGACTGGAGAAGGGTGTAATCTTCCTTCGCCATGACCGTCACGATGGCCGACGGCTTGACGTTCCGCTCCACCTGCGCGCCGATTCCGCCGAAGCCGAAGCCGAGCGCGAGTGGGAACAGCGGCCCGAGGATGAAGAAGAAGAACGTCTTGCTCAGCACCGTCGCTGTGAAATCGCGGCGGGCGATGACGAAGGCGGCGCGGATCGTCTCGGGCAGTTTCATTCCTCGCTCGCCTCCACCACCGGCAACTGGCCCATTTCCCGCGCCGCCGCCTCGCCCGCGATGGCGATGAACGCGTCGTGCAGTCCGGGGCGCTCGATGCTCAGCGTCTCGATGCCGGCGCCGCCGTCGATCAGTGCCTTGAGTAAGGGCTCGGGGCCGGAGCGCGGCAGCTCGAACCGCCACTCGCCGCCGATCTGCTTCGCCGTTGCCGGTAAGGCGTCCCGCCAGGGCCCGTCTTCCGACCGGGTACGCAAATGAACGATAGGCCGAAGCCGGCCCCGCGCCTCGTCGACCGCGCCCTCGAACGCCGCCTTGCCCTCGGCGATGATCGCCACCCGCTCGCACAGCCGCTCGGCATGGGCGATGACATGAGTCGAGAAGATCACGGTCACGCCCGCCGCTGCCTGGTCGCGGATCAACTGCTCCAGCTTCTGCTGGTTGATCGCGTCGAGCCCGGAGAAGGGCTCGTCGAGCACCACCAGCTTCGGCTCATGGACGATGGTGCCGAACAGCTGGACCGTCTGGGCCATGCCCTTGCTGAGCGTCCGGATCGGCCGCTTGGCCCAATCCTCGTGGCCGGCGTCGCTCAGCAGCTTGAGCGCACGCCTCCGCCCCTCCTTGATCGGCAGGCCGCGCAGCGCGCCCATGAAGGCGATTGCCTCGGCCGCCGGCATCGCCGGGTAGAGCCCGCGCTCCTCGGGCAGATATCCGACCTGCTGCGCCACCTCGATCGGCCGTTCGTGGCCCAGCAGGCTGCGGCTGCCCGAAGTCGGGTCGATGATGCCGAGCATCATTCGGATGGTGGTGGTCTTGCCGGCGCCGTTGGGGCCGAGGATGCCGGTGATGCTGCCTTCGGGGACGGTCAGGCTGACCCCGTCGACCGCGCGCTTGCCGTCGAAATCCTTGGTCAGGTCCCGCGCCTCGGCGGCGATCGCTCTTTCCCCCATGGGCTCAATGGGTAAAGGGTGGCGGCGTCATGGCAAGCCTCAAGGCACGCATTTTCGACAAAGCACGCGAACTGGGCTTTTGCGCCTGGGGCATCGCGCGCGCCGATGCGGCGCCGGAGGCGGGCGAGCGGCTCAGGGAGTGGATTGCGGCCGGCAACCATGGCGAAATGGGCTGGATGGAGGCCCGCGCCGAACAGCGCGCCAGCCCGCAGGGGCTGTGGCCGGAGGCGAAGTCGGTGATCGCGCTGGCGATGAGCTATGCCCCGCCGCACGATCCCCTCGCGCTGGCCGATGCCAAGGATCGCGGCCGTATCTCGGTCTATGCCCAAGGCGGCGACTATCACAAGACGGTCAAGAAAGCGCTGAAGGCGGTGGGCCGCTGGCTGGCTGACGAATGCGGATGCGAACTCAAGGTGTTCGTCGACACGGCGCCGGTGATGGAAAAGCCGCTATCGGCCGCCGCGGGCGTGGGCTGGCAAGGCAAGCATAGCAATCTGCTCAACCGCGAGCATGGCAGCTGGCTGTTCCTCGGGGTGATCTACACCACGCTGGAGCTCGAGCCCGACGCGCCCGCGGAGGTGCGATGCGGAACCTGCACCCGCTGCATCGACGCCTGCCCGACCGGGGCGATCGTGGCGCCCAACCTGGTCGACGCACGGCGCTGCATCTCCTACCTGACGATCGAGCATGCAGGGGCGATCCCGCACGAGTTTCGCGAGGCGATCGGCAACCGGATCTACGGCTGCGACGACTGCCTGGCGGTGTGCCCGTGGAACCGCTTCGCCTCCGCCGCGCAGGCCAACAAGGCGTTCGCGCCAAGGCCGGAGCTGGTCGCGCCCGCGCTGGCCGACCTGCTGGCGCTTGACGACGCGGGTTTCCGCGAGCTGTTCTCCGGCTCGCCGATCAAGCGGATCGGGGTCAACCGGATGATCCGCAACTGCCTGATCGCGGCGGGCAATAGCGGCGATCCGGCGCTACGTCCGGCAGTCGAGCGGCATGTGGTCAGCGATGACCCGGTGGTCGCCGACGCTGCCAAATGGGCTATCGAACGCCTTTAGCACTCTCGATCGCGTAGACGCAGCCCTGCGTATCGACATCGCCGCCCTGCAGGTTGCGCGCCT
>DASWTR010000060.1:0-4732 GCA_036402035.1 Sphingomicrobium sp. | reverse complement strand
CAAGGGGCAGCGCAATGCCGCCGCTTTGAAGGCTTCGATGTCTGGCTCGGCCTTGATGGCCTGATGTCGATTCAACGCTCCACCTCTCCCGACGGCCGTTATGCACGATTGAACGCAAAATAACAGTTGCAAGTTGCAACGCGGATCGGCTAAATAGTTTCACTCAGAAACGCAAATCCCTGAGGCAAAACATGAATCGCGTCGCTGCCTTCATCGCCGCTGCTAGCTTTCTTGCGGTGCCCGCCTTTGCCGGGACTTATTCGGCCAAGCCGGTCGCGGCTCCTGCGAACAAGATCATGGGCAAGAATATCAGCTGGGCCTGCACCGGCGGCACCTGCCGCGGATCGACCGAGCAAAGCCGCCCGCTGCTTTTGTGTCAGGACCTGGCCAAGCGCGCCGGCCGCCTGGAAAGCTTCACGGCTGATGGTCAGCCGTTGTCGACCGACCAGCTCGCGAAGTGCAACGGCGCCGCCAAGAACGGCGCAACCCCTGCCCTGGCCGACGCCAATTAATCTCCCCGAGCCGCGCGCCACGCAGCGCGGCTCCCTAAAGGGCCGGTCCCGCTCCAGGGGCCGGTCCTTTTTTCGCGCTTGCGAACAGGGGGTCGCGTCCCCCACATTAACCCCGTGCTGAGGCAATATGAACTGGTCGAGAAGGTCCGGGCCTATGACCCCGACGCCGACGAGGCGCTGATCAACCGCGCCTATGTCTTCTCGATGAAGGCGCATGGTGCCCAGGTCCGCGCTTCGGGCGACCCCTATTTCAGTCACCCGATCGAAGTTGCCGGCATCCTCACCGACCTCAAGCTCGACGACGAGTCGATCGTCACCGCGATCCTTCACGACACGATCGAGGACACGGTCGCGACTCCCGAACAGATCGAGAAGCTGTTCGGCACCAACGTCGCCCGACTGGTCGACGGCGTCACCAAGCTTTCCAAGATCGAGGCGCAGTCGGAAAATGAGCGCGCCGCCGAGAACCTCCGCAAGTTCCTGCTGGCGCTCAGCGACGACATCCGCGTCCTACTGGTCAAGCTCGCCGACAGGCTGCACAACATGCGCACGCTCCACCACATCAAGTCGGAGGAGAAGCGCCGCCGCATCGCCCGCGAGACGATGGATATCTACGCGCCGCTGGCCGAGCGGATCGGCATGTACGAGATTATGCAGGAGATGCAGCAACTGGCGTTCCGCGAGCTGGAGCCGGATGCCTATGCATCGATTACCCGGCGGCTGAAGCAGCTGCACGACCAGGGCGGCGACCTTGTCAACCGCATCGGCCTCGGTCTCCAGCTCTATCTCAGCGACCATGGCTTGGAGGCCGAGGTCACCGGCCGCGAGAAGCACCCCTATTCGATCTGGAAGAAGATGGCCGAACGGCACATCAGCTTCGAACAATTGTCGGACGTCATGGCCTTCCGCGTGATCGTCGACAGCCCGGATGAATGCTACCAGGCGCTCGGCCTGATCCACCAGCGCTGGCCGATGGTCCCAGGTCGGTTCAAGGATTATGTCTCGACGCCCAAGCGCAACGGCTATCGCAGCCTGCACACCACGGTCATCCACGATTCCAAGTCGCGCATCGAAATCCAGATCCGGGACAAGGTGATGCACGCCCAGGCGGAGCGCGGCCTGGCCGCCCACTGGGCCTACAAGGAACGCGCGCCCGCCGAGGAAGTGAAGATCCCGTGGATCAGCGACCTGGTCGAAATCCTCGATCATGCCGGCAGCCCGGAGGAGCTGCTCGAGCATACGCGGATGGCGATGTATCAGGATCGCATCTTCGCCTTCACCCCACGCGGCGAGCTGATCCAGCTACCCAAAGGCGCGACCCCGGTCGACTTCGCCTATGCCGTCCACACCGACCTTGGCGACCAGACGGTCGGGGCCAAGGTCAATGGGCGGGTGGTGCCGCTGCGCACCATCCTCGAGAATGGCGACCAGGTCGAAATCCTCGCTTCCCAGGCGCAGCATCCGCAGCCAAGCTGGCTGCGGTTCGTCGTTACCGGCAAGGCCCGCGCCGGGATCCGCCGCTTCGTGCGTCATAAAGAGCGTGACGAGACGATCGAGCTGGGCCGCAAAATCTATGAAGAGATTGTCGCGCGCCTGCCGGCGCCGCTCGGTCAGGACGCGCTCAAGCGCGCGATCAAAACGCTGAAGGTCGAGGACGAAGAAGCGCTGATGATCAAGGTCGCGCGCCGGTCCATTTCCGACCCTGAGCTGATGGAAGCGCTGATGCCCGGCTCGGCCGGCGGCGACGTCGCGCCGCGCCCGCTCGGCCAGCGCACCGCCATTTCGATCAAAGGCCTGACGCCCGGGGTCGCCTACGACCTCGCCTCATGCTGCCATCCTATCCCCGGCGACCGCATCGTCGGTCTCCGCCGCGAAGATGAAGGCATCGAGGTCCATGTCATCGGCTGCGACAAGCTCGCCAGCGGAGTCGATGCCGATTGGCTCGACTTGGCTTGGGGCGAAGGCTCGGACGGCGGCGCGGCACGGCTGATGATCATCCTTCGCGACGTCGCCGGCGCGCTGGGCGAGATGGCGAGCATCCTCGGCGCCAAGGGCGCGAACATCGTCAATCTGGTACTGGCCCACCGCGACGGCAGCTTCCACACCTTCCACGTCGACGTGGAAGTGCATGATCTGGCGCATCTCCACAGCCTGATCGCCGCACTTCGGGCGGCGGATGGCGTCAGCCAGGTCGAGCGGATCTAGGCCTTTCGCACCGGCGCCTTACGAATCGCATCGGCGCCACCGGATGCCAGCACCGCGAGGGTCATCAGATCGGAGGCGGTCGCGGTCATCGGCGCGATCTGCACCGGAAGCGTCATGCCCATCAGATAAGGCCCTAGCGCGATCTCGCCGCCCAGCGCCTTGATCAGCTTCGAACTGATATTGGCCGACTGCAAGCCCGGCATGACCAGGATGTTGGCCGGACCGGTGAGCCGGCTGAACGGATAATATTTGGCCTGCATCTCGTGGTTGAGCGCGACGTCCGGGCCCATTTCGCCTTCATATTCGAAATCGGTCTCCAGCGTGTCGAGCAGCTTCACCGCGTCGCGAAGCTCCTCGATGTGCCGACCGGGCGGATTGCCGAAGGTGGTGTAGCTGATGAAGGCGACTCGCGGTTCCTGCCCCATTCGGCGAGCGAAGGAGGCGGCGCGCATCGCGATTGCCGCATATTGCTCGGCGGTCGGCCGCTCGGTCACCGCCGTGTCGGCAATCAGCACCGTCCGCCCCCGCGCGGAGACGACATGGATGCCGAAGGGGGTCGGGCAATTCTCGTCGTCGATCACCCACCGTACCTGGCTCAGCGACTGGCTGAACGGGCGCGTCGTACCGGTGATCATCGCATCGCCTTCGCCCAGCGCGAGCATCGCCGCGGCGAAGGTGTTGCGGTCCTGATTGACCATCCGTTCGACCGCCCGGCGCAGCATGCCGTGCCGCTGATGCTTGGCGTAAATATAGTCGACGGCGCGGCCGACCAGCGGCGAGTTGCGGCTGTTGAGCACCTCATAGCTCAGCGGGTCGTCGACCCCGAGCGCCGCCAGCTTGTCATAGACGTCCTCCCGCCCGACCAGCACCGGGGTGCCATAGCCGCCCTCGCGGAAGGCGATCGCGGCACGAAGAACATTTTCTTCCTCGCCCTCGGCGAACAGCACCCGCTTGGGATTGGCCTTCGCCGCTTCATAGGCGAGGCTGAGCACCTGCGCGGTCGGATTGAGCCGAGCACGGAGCGATTGGCGATAGGCCGCCATGTCGGCAATCGGCCGCTGCGCCACGCCGGTTTTTACCGCTGCCTCGGCTACGGCGCAGGGGACGATCTCGATCAGCCGCGGGTCGAATGGTGCGGGAATGATATAGTCGGGCCCGAAGCTATGGCTGATCCCGCCATAGGCGGCCGCGACCTCCTCCGGCACCGATTCACGGGCCAAGTCGGCCAGGGCTTGCGCCGCTGCGATCTTCATCTCCTCATTGATGCCCGTCGCCCGCACGTCCAGGGCACCGCGGAAGATGAATGGAAAGCCGAGCACATTGTTGACCTGGTTCGGATAATCCGAACGGCCGGTGGCGATGATCGCATCGGGTCGGACCTTCTTGGCTTCTTCCGGCAGAATTTCGGGATCTGGGTTGGCCATGGCGAAGATGATCGGCTGAGCAGCCATCGCCTCGACCATGTCGGGCTTCAGCGCGCCGGCGGCCGACAGGCCGAGGAAGACGTCCGCGCCGACCAGCGCCTCCTTCAGCGAGCGCGCTTCGGTCTGCACGGCGTGCGCCGACTTGAACTGGTCCATGTCGCCGCGTTCCGGATAGAGCGGGCCCTTGCGGTCGCACATGATGACATGGTCGTGGGGCACGCCCATTGCCTTGATCAGCTCGGTGCAGGCGATCGCCGCCGCACCGGCGCCGTTGACCACTACGCGGATATCCTTGAGCTCGCGGCCGGTGAGGAAACAGGCGTTGATCAGGCCCGCCGCGGTGATGATCGCCGTGCCATGCTGGTCGTCATGGAACACCGGGATGTTCATCCGCTCCTTCAGCGCTTGCTCGATGATGAAGCAGTCGGGAGCGGCGATGTCCTCGAGGTTGATCCCGCCGAAGCTGGGAGCAAGCAGTTCGACCGCCTCGATGAAGCGCTGCGGATCGGTCGTGTCGACTTCGAGGTCGATCGAATCGACGTCGGCGAAGCGCTTGAACAGCACCGCCTTGCCTTCCATCACCGGCTTCGA
>DASWTR010000059.1:0-1944 GCA_036402035.1 Sphingomicrobium sp. | reverse complement strand
TCGACCGGATGCCGGTGCTGAAGCGCCATCCGGGCACCGGCGGCGACAGCATCGGCACGGAGCTCGGTCGACTGGCCTATTGGATCGTCTGGCTGGTCGGCCTGATCGCCGCGCTACAGCCGCTCGGGCTGTCGGGCGTGCTGACCCCCGTCACCGCGCTGACCAATGAGGTGTTCGCCTTCCTGCCGCGCCTGCTCGGCGCCGGCCTGTTCTTCTTCGCCGGATTGATTCTGGCGCGCATCGTGCGCCATATCGTGGAGGCGGCGCTCGGCGCGCTAAACCTCGAGCGGCTGGCCGGCCGTGCCGGACTCAAGCTTGGCGAGACTCCGGTCGCGGTCGACAGCGACGGCACCGCGACCGAGGGCGTTCCGCCGGCCCGCAGCACCATCGCCCGCGCGGTGGGAATGACCGTTTCCGCGGTGATCATCATCTTCGCCGCCATCGCCGCGCTCGACATCCTCCAGGTCGAAGCGGTGTCGGAACCGGCCAAGAATATGCTCAACCTGATCGCCCTGGCGATCCCCAATGTGCTGGCGGCGCTGCTGTGGCTGGCGATCGCTTTCCTCATCGCCAAATGGGTCAAGACGCTGATCGAGACGGTGTTGCCGAGCCTCGGCTTCGACAATTTCATCCACTCGCTCGGCGCGATGCCGCGCAACATCTCGCCGTCGCGGGCGGCTGGAGCGATCGCCATGACGGCGCTGCTGTTGCTCGCCGGGATCGAGGCGCTTCACCGCCTGGGCGGCGATCAGACCGCAGCGCTGGTAATTCAGGTCACCGAGCTTGGCGGCAAGGTGATCTTCGGCACAGTGATCATCGTCGTCGGCTTCGTGCTGGCGCGAATCCTCGCCGGCCTGGTCGGTGCATCGACCGAGGGAACCAGCTATGCCGAGGTGATCGTCAAATATGCAATCATCGCGCTGTTCACCGCGATCGGGCTGACCTTCATGGGCCTGGCCGATCAGATCGTGATGCTGGCGTTCGGCTTGATCTTGGGCTCGGCTGCGGTCGCGACGGCGATCGCGTTCGGCCTCGGTGGACGGGACTATGCCGCGCGGCTGCTGGAGGAATGGCATGACGGCAACACCCCGCCACCGGTCCGCCGCGCCCCGCCGCCGCGGCTGAAAAAGTCGTCACCGGAAGACGACCAGCCGCCGTTGGTGTGAGCCGCTTCACCTCCACGGTCGCCATCGACTGGTCGGGGGCGAAAGGCAAACGGCACAAGGGCATCGCGATCGCCGAGGCGCGCGGGGACGATCCGCCGCGCCTGGTCCGGCCGGGACATATCTGGTCGCGGGAGGAAGTGCTCGACTGGCTGCTGAAACGCGCCGCGAAGGAGCCGACCCTGTTCGGGTTCGACTTCAGCTTCGCGCCCCCGTTCGCGGAGCGCGGCGCCTATCTGCCCGGCGAACCGGACATTCCCGGCAATGCGCGCGACTTCTGGGCCTATGTCGATGCGAAGAGTCGCGATGAGGATTTGGGCGCCGCGTCGTTCTTGGAGGAAGTCCATCGCCGCCATTTCTATTTCGGCATCGCCGACGGGGTGAAGGCGAATTACGTTCGCTTCCGCATTTGTGACGCACATTTGAACGCGCAGGGCGGCCGCAAGACCGCCAGCGCCTATGACGCGATCGGCGCGGCGCAGGTCGCCAAAGCCAGTTTCTCAGGCATGCGACTACTCCATCGGCTCAACGGCAAGGTTGCGACCTGGCCGATGGACCCGGTGCCAAGCGAAGGCAGCGTCGTGGTCGAAATCTACACCCGCATCTATCTCCGCAATGCGGGGATGAGCGGCAAGAAGCTGCGCAGCCGCGCCGACCTCAACCCGGCACTGCTTGGCCTCGGCAGCAAGCCGGTGCGGCTGCGCTTCGAACCCGACGATCACCAGACCGACGCGCTGGTCACCGCGGCGGGAATGCGGGCGCACCTCCGGCACCCCAACGC
>DASWTR010000058.1:0-2291 GCA_036402035.1 Sphingomicrobium sp. | reverse complement strand
TTCCAGCGCAGCCAGTTCAGCTTCATCCGCGGCCGCTCGCTGCCGTCGGTGCCGCGCGCCAGCCGCGACTGGCAGGAAGCGGTGGCGATCGCCAAGATCGTCGACGAGGAGCTGCACCCCTCACCGATGGGCAAGGCGATGTTCTTCCACGCCCGCCGGGTCTCGCCGCGCTGGCGGCTGACGCGGGTCGGGACGCTCGGCAATCACGTCTTTTACCGCTAGCACTTCCGCACGGTCACCATTTGTTCTACTCGGGGCTATGGCCTCGAGTCCGATTCCCGATTGTTTCGTCGATGGTTCGCCGATCGCCGCGGAAGTGGCGCGCGGCGTGACCCGGCTGTTCTGCCGACACGACCTGTTCGCGATGTGCGAAGTGCCGCTGCCCAACGGGCGCCGCGCCGATTTGATGGCGATCGGCCCCAAGGGTGAGCTGACCATCGTCGAGATCAAGGTCAGCAAGGCCGACCTGCTCGGCGACCAGAAATGGACCGATTACCTCGATTATTGCGACCGCTTCTTCTGGGCGGTGCCGCAGGCCCTGGCGCATCTGCTGGAGGCGGAACGGTTCATGCCCGGTAATGCCGGCCTGCTGGTAGCTGACCGCTATGACGCCGCAGTGATGCGGGAACCGTCGACCCGACCGCTGGCGCCGGCCCGGCGCAAAGCCGAAACGCTGCGCTTCGCCCGCCGGGCCGCGCGGCGGCTATCGGCGCAGATCGACCCCTCGCTGGGCGATAGCTTCTAGTTGAGCTTCGGCCCCGCGACCTGCTGCTTCTTGGTCGACTTGGTGGTTTCGATCAGCTTCAGCAACTGCGGATTGCGGCTGTCGCGCTTAGCATAGTCGCGGGCGCTGTAGCCGGCGCTATGGTCGGCCTTGTCGGGGTTGGCCCCCGCCTCGAGCAACTTCTGGACGATGCGCGGCTGGCGCTGCTGGACGGCGACGATCAGCGCAGTCTCGCCGCGGCGGTTGCTGGCGTCGACCGAAGCGCCGAGCCGCACCATCCAGTCGACCGCTTCTTCCAGCCCGATCCGTGAGGCGATCATCAGCGGGGTATCGCCGTTGCGGTCGACCACATTGGGATCGGCGCCTTTCTTCAGCAGATAGCCGATCCAGTCGAGCTCGCGCTTGCGCGTGACGATGTGGAGCGCGGTTTCGCCTTTGTAGCCCTTATAGTTGGCGACACGTGAGCCGGGCTGCTCCAGAAGTGGGATGGCGGCATTATTGTCGCCCTCCTCGACCGCCTTCAGAAAATTCTCGCCCTCGGAATCGCTGGTGAGGCCCTGGGCGACGACCGGAACCGCCATTCCCGCCAGCGCGATCGCCAAACCAGCCTTCAGCCAGCCTCGATTGATTGTCACGTCGCGTTTCCCTGTCTTGATCTGCCTGCTGTGGGGGACCAAGTGTGATTGCAGGATGAATAACGCAATCCCCTTTTGGGAAAAGCCCCTCCATTCGCTCGACCGCGGAGAGTGGGAGGCGCTGTGCGACGGGTGCGGACGCTGCTGCCTGCACAAGCTGGAGGATGACGAGACCGGCGAGCTGTTTCCGACCAATGTCGCCTGCAAGCTGCTCGACCGGCGAACCGGCCAATGCAACGATTATGCGAACCGCAAGCAGTTGGTCGACGATTGCGTCAAGCTTGATCCCGCTAAGCTCGACGAGCTGGAGTGGCTGCCTTCGACCTGCGCCTATCGGTTGCGCTGGGAGGACAAGCCATTGCCCGAATGGCACTATCTGATCTCGGGCAGCCGGGAAACGGTTCATGAGGCCGGCCAATCAACCCGTGGCTGGACGATCAGCGAGAATGACGCCGGCGATCTGGAATTCCATCTTGTCGACCGGCCGCTCTGAGCCGCTCCTCCTCCCTGGCCTGGCATGGCCGATCGAGCTCCGGCCCCACCCGCGCGCAAAGTCGATGCGGCTCCGCCTCGACGAGGCCCGGGAAATGCTGGTTCTGACCATTCCCCGGCGAATGAGTCGCCGCTCCGCACTGCAATGGGCCGAACGGCAATCGACCTGGGTCGACCAGCAGCTTCGGCAGCTGCAGCCGGCCGAGCCGCTCCTGCCCGGCGCGATCATCCCCTTCGAAGGTCGCGACATCCGGCTGCATTGGGATGCGAAGCTGCCGCGGTCCCCCGCCATCGTGGGTGATGTGCTGCAATGCGGCGGGCCGAAGGAGAGTTTTCCTGCCCGGATCGAGCGGTTTCTCAGAAGGCGGGCGCGACAGCAGCTAAGCGAAGCGACCGCCGAAACGGCGAGCAAGGCTGGAGTGACGGTACGGTCGGTCTCG
>DASWTR010000057.1:0-3846 GCA_036402035.1 Sphingomicrobium sp. | reverse complement strand
GGCGATGGTGCGCATCGCGGCGGCGATGGCGTCGTCCGCAAGCTGAGTTTCCTCGAGCCGATGCGCGCCAACATCCTCGCCAACCGCCGCCAAGTCCCGCCGCGCGGGCTGAATGGCGGCGGCGATGCCAAGCCCGGCAGCAACTGGGTGGAACGAACCGACGGTGCGGTCGAAAAACTGACCGCGACCGATTGGGCCGAAGTCGATGTCGGCGACAGCTTCGTGATCGAGACGCCCGGCGGCGGCGGATATGGGAGCATCCGATGATCAACTATTGGCCGCTCATCGGTATCGCGCTGGTCGTCCTCGGCTTCGCGCTGAAGTTCAATCCGATGCTGGTCGTCACGGTCGCCGCCATCGCGACGGGGCTGATCGCGGGAATGGACTGGCATGAGGTGATCTCGACCTTCGGCAAGGCGTTCAACGATAATCGCATCATCGCCATCGTCTGGATCGTCCTGCCGGTGGTCGGCCTGCTGGAGCGGTTCGGACTGCAGCAGCGCGCGGCGGCGGTGATCCGTAGCCTCAAGAATGCGACTGCCGGCCGGTTATTGATCCTGTATCTCGCTTATCGGCAGATCACCGCTGCAATCGGGCTTCACTCGACCGCCGGCCACCCCCAGACCGTCCGTCCGCTGGTCGCGCCGATGGCGCTGGCTGCGGCCGAGAAACAGCACGGGTCACTGACCGAGGACCAGGCGGAGAAGGTCAAGGCGTATTCCGCCGCGACCGACAATGTCGGTGTATTCTTCGGCGAGGATATCTTTTTCGCGATCGGCTCGATCGTGCTGATCCAGCAAGTGCTGCTCACCTATGGCTACAACCTCGCGCCGCTCGAATTGGCGCTATGGGCGATCCCCACCGCCATTGCGGCCTTCATCATCCACGCCGCCCGCCTCGTCCTGTTCGATCGCAAGCTCGGGAGGCGGAGCCAATGATTGGCTTGCTTTGGCTCTATGCCCTTGCAGGGGCGATGTTCGCTGCCTTTGCGCTGCTCTCGGTCCTCGACCGCGCTAACAGGAAGCGGTTAGGCAATGCCGCCTTCTGGGGCCTGATGGCGCTCAGCCTATTAGCGGGCGACGCGATCGGCGATTTCGGCAACGGCCTGCTGGTGCTTGGCCTGGCGGGTCTGGCCGGGTTCGGGTTCATCGGCCGCAGCCACCCTCCGACCACCGGCGACGAGGAACGGCAAGGCTGGTCCGATCGGCTCGGCAACAAGCTGTTCCTGCCGGCCCTAATCATCCCCGCCACCGCGCTGATCGGCACGCTGGCCTGGAACTACACGCCGCTGGGCAGCTTCGGCTGGATCGAGGAAAAGCGCGAGACCTATGTCTTCCTCGGCCTCGGCGTCCTGCTGGCGCTCGCCACCATCTTCGCCTGGCTCCGCCCGCCCGCCGTAGCCCCGCTGCAGGAAGGCCGCCGCCTGATCGATGCGATGGGCTGGGCTGCCGTCCTGCCGCAGATGCTCGCTAGCCTCGGCGTCCTGTTCGCCGCCGCCGGCGTCGGTGACGCGATCGGCTCGCTGACGCGGATGGTTATTCCAGAAGGCAGCGTTTTCCTTACGGTCGCGGTGTTCGGCCTCGGCATGGCGATCTTCACCATGGTGATGGGCAATGCCTTCGCCGCCTTCCCGGTGATGGCTGCGGCGATCGGGGTACCGCTGTTGATCCAGGGCTATGGCGGCGACCCGGCAGTGGTCGGAGCGATCGGCATGTTGGCCGGTTTTTGCGGGACGCTGATGACCCCGATGGCGGCCAACTTCAACCTGGTCCCGGCAGCATTGCTGGAGCTCAAGGACCAATATGGCGTGATCCGGGCGCAGGTGGCGACGGCGCTGCCGCTGCTCGCGGTCAATATCCTGTTGATCTACTGGCTGGCCTTTCGATGAGGCTCACCGCGGACATCGCCGCCAACTTCGCGCGGATCGCGCTGGGCCACGTGACCAAGGAATATCCACACAAGCTCGACCATGTCCTGCTAGGCGACGAAGACGCCCGTCCGCCACGCGAGCTGCATCCGATTTTCTACGGTAGCTTCGACTGGCACAGCTGCGTCCACGGCTGGTGGACGTTGCTCACGGTCATGCGGCTGTTCCCGGACATGACAGAAGCGGCGCCGGTTGCCGAATTGGCCGACAGCAGCTTCACGGCGGACAAGGTCGCGGGCGAGCTGGCCTATCTCGACCGCCCGCTATCGGCCGGCTTCGAGCGGCCCTATGGCTGGGGGTGGCTGCTCTATCTTCACCTCGAAGCGTCGCGGCATCAGGATCGCCCTTGGGGGAAGGCGTTGGAGCCGCTGGCCCGCGCCTTTGCGGATCGTCTGAAAGCCTATCTCGGCAAGCTGACCTATCCGATCCGGGTCGGCACCCATTTCAACACCGCGTTTGCGTTGATAATGGCGATTGGGTGGGCGGAACGTTTCGATCCAAGTCTTGACGCGGCCATTCGAAATTGGGCGGTCGATCGGTTCAGTGATGATTGCAATTGCCAGGCTTGGGAGCCGGGTGGCGATGAGTTCCTGTCTCCTGCCCTGATCGAGGCGCTGCTAATGTCGGCAGTATGGCCGCCGGAAGAGTTCGAGAGCTGGTTCGACTCCTTCTTGCCAAAGATGGCCAATAGGCAGCCGGCGACGCTGTTCACGCCAGCATTCGTTAGCGATCGCAGCGACGGAAAGATCGCTCACCTCGATGGGCTCAATTTGAGCCGAGCATGGTGCTGGCGTTCGATCGCACCAGCCTTGCCAATTGTTGAGCAGGCAATCGCCGAAGCAACCGCGAATGAGCACCTCGCCGCGGCGCTACCCCACGTCGCCGGCGACTATATGGGCGAGCATTGGTTGGCGAGTTTCGCGCTGCTCGCACTGCTGACGGAGGACGGTGCCGGCTGAGGGATTTGAACCCCCGACCTTCGGTTTACAAAACCGCTGCACTACCACTGTGCTAAGCCGGCGCGCCCGATTGCGCCGCTAATGCGTCAGACGATGCCGAAGGTCCAGCCCTCGGTTCGCGCCAGCTCCGCCGTCAGGCCCGGCGGCGAGAAGGCGTTGGGGTGCCGGAGGTGCGCCCGCATTCCCGCCGCGGTGACCAGCGCGTCGGTCTGGTGATCGTCGGGTTCGAAGCGCAGCCGCACCGGCTTGCTGCCGAGGCCAAGCAGTGCCTGGTTGAGGTCGGCGCGGCTGCGCAGCTTCTTGCCGCTCATCCCCGCATTGCGGAGATAGATGCGGGTGTAGATTTCGACCACGACGCTACCTTCGCTTGGCAACGGGTCCATCGGCCAGGTCGCAACCTTGCCGTTGAGCCGATGGAGTAGCCGCATGCCTGAGAAACTGGCCTTGGCGACCTGCGCCGCGCCGATCGCGTCATAGGCGCTGGCGGTCTTGCGGCCGCCCTGCGCGTTCAAATGCGCATCGCAGATGCGGAAGCGGACGAAGTCGGCCTTCACCCCGTCGGCGATGCCGAAGTAGAAATGGCGGCGGTGGACTTCCTCCAGGAACGACGCGGCGCCCAAATCCTCGTCACGACTCCTCGCATCGACATAGGCCCAGAAGTCGCGTGCGTTGTCGGGGATGCCTTGCTCGCCAGGCAAGTAGGCGCCGCGCTCGGCAAAGGGCGGGGCGAAGCTGAAGTCGAACCCAAACAGGGTCGGCTCCTTCGCCGCGCGCTTGAGCAGCCAGTCGAGCACTTCCTCGCGCGACCAGATATGTCCCGGCCGGACCAGACGCGGCGGATCGTCCCCGCGCGCCTCGGCGATCGCGATGCCCTTGTGCCGTTTGCCTTTCGCCCCCGACCAGTCGATGGCGACCGTGGAGGTGAAGCGGCTCACACCAACGGCGGCTGGTCGTCTTCCG
>DASWTR010000056.1:0-3682 GCA_036402035.1 Sphingomicrobium sp. | reverse complement strand
TTTTCCAAGCTTGCGTGCACCTCTTCGGCGGCTCGCGCATGCAAGTGGAGGAACAGGCTGGCAAGGTCAGGCGATTGAGCCGCCTCGGAGAAGATGAGCCGGTTAATGCCGGCAACATGAGGTAATTCCGACAGATTAGCGAGCTTCCGTGCGGTCTTCAGCAGCTGGGATTTTGCATCCCCCCGCGATGATCGCACAGCCGAAGGTCGGCCGGGCATGATGGCCTTGTCCATCAGTCGATCGACGACGGCGGCAAGTACGTCCGCCTTGTTGGCGTAGCGCGCATAAAGCGTCTTGCGTCCAGCACCCGCGCGCCGCGCGATCTCCTCAATGGTGGCGCGCGCGTAGCCTTGCTCCACGAAGACGGCCTCCGCCGCGTCGAGCAGGCGGTCTGCTAGCAAAGCGGTTTCGGAGGCGGTGAGGCGTCCCGGGCCGCGCTTTTGTCCAGGCCGGGTGTTTTTGATGGGCATCGCATGCATGTGGTCAAACCAATCCGGGAACGCAAGATCAAATACACATCTGTGTTTCTTTTTGATTGATAAAGAAACACAGATGTGTATTTATTTAGCCGCGACGGGACCGCGACTCGGCGCCTCGCAAGCAAAAAGGAGATTCATCATGTCGAAGCGACTGAGCGCGCTGGTGCTCGCCATCATTGCGGTTGGGGTGGCGCACATGAGTGAGCAGCTGGTGACGAGCATCGAGGAATATCATATGATCCGCGATGCGCTGGGCGGCTGGTATGCCATGTTCCCGGCGAACTATGCCGACCACGCCAGCGTCACGCTCATCACCATCGTGTTTACGGCGATTTCGCTGGTATTCTATGCCTTGATGCGGGGCGGACGAGCGCCGCTTTTCATGGCGGCAATATTCGGCATTCTCGGGGTTGGGGAAGGCCACCATTGGCTGCAGGCAGTGTCGACCGGGGGCTACGATCCCGGATTGATCACCAGCTTCCTTTATGTCGGCATTGGGGTACTGATTTTGAAAGAGGTTGCCCGTGAGTCAGGGATGCGGGCGCCGCAGCTCGAGCGCGTAACCGCCTGAGGGGTACGCAGAAAGGCGAACAATGGACTGGCAGCTGTGGACTGCATTTGCGCTCGCTTCGTTGGTCGTGGCGATCGTTCCCGGCCCGGGCGTTGCAAGCATCGTCGGCTTCGCCTTCAGCTCGGGGCGCACGACCGCCTTGGCCTCGGTCCTGGGAATGGCTGTTGGCAATGTCACGGCCATGACCATTTCCCTGGCCGGGGCGGGGGCGGTCCTTGCCTCCTCAGCGCTTGCCTTCACGGTCCTGAAGTGGATCGGTGCGGCCTATCTGATCGTGATCGGATTGTGGGCGCTCTGGAAAAGTGGAAGTGCCTTAGAATCGGCAACACCAGCCGAGGCGATCAGCCCGAAGGTGGCGTTCGTCAGCAATGTTGCAGTCGGCACCTTCCACCCGAAGACGATCATCTTCTTTGTGGCATTTGCGACTCAGTTCATCAGCCCCAATGGGGGATACTGGGCTCAGGCAGCGATCCTGATCGCCACCTTTACGGTCATCGCGGCTGCAACCGACACCACTTACGCGCTCGCGGCCTCCCGCACATCTACATTGCTGCGCGGCAATGGAAGGAAATGGTTCGAGCGGGCCGGAGGCTGCGCCCTAATCGGCGCGGGCGTGGCGACTGCCGCAATCCGGCGCTAAGATCCAGTGGTTCGCGGCCACCCGCCGTCACCGGTCGGTGACTATCTGCCCTTTGTCCAGCACGGCAACCTTGTCTTCCTGTCAGCCATAAGTTCGGCCAAGGATGGCCAGATGATCGTCGGCAAGGTTGGCGTCGGCCTCGACCTTGACGAAGGGCGGCAAGCGGCCGCGCGCGCAGCGGAAAATTTGCTGGCCGTGCTCGCTGATGCGATCGAGGGCGACTTGAACCGCATCGAGCGGCTGCTGATGGTCCGGGGTTATGTCAACGCTGCGGAGGAGTTCGGCCAGGTCCACAAGGTCATCGATGCCGCCTCGGCGGTGCTGATCTCGAACTTGGGCGAGCGCGGACGGCACGCCAGGACGTCGATTGGATGCGCAACGTTGCCCAATCGCAATGCTGTCACGCTGGAGGCGGTCGCCGCGGTCCGGCCAAGGTAGGGCGGAGCGGCAAAAAGGCCCCGGATCGCGCCGGGGCCTTTTGTTTTTAAACCGGACCCCGGTCTTCGCCGGGGAACAGCTTAGTCATTGTCATCCCGATTGAGGAACGCCGGCGCGAACTCGGGCTCTCCGCCCTCCTCGCGCTGCGGCCGGTCGCCGCCTTCACGGTCCCGGCGGGGGCCGCGATCGCCACGGCCTTCGCCGCGCGGACCACGATCACCACGATCACCGCGATCCCCACGATCGCGGCGCGGACCACGGTCGTCACGACCACGCCCATCACGCCTCGGCCCACGATCGCCACGGTCGCCGCGCGGACCACGGTCTTCGCGCGGTTCCCTCGGCGGGCGGGTGTCTTCCAGCGCTTCGCCGGTTTCCTGGTCGACCAGGCGCATCGACAGGCGGACCTTGCCGCGCTGGTCGACTTCCATCAGCTTGACCTTGACCTCCTGGCCTTCGCTCAGGATGTCGCGGACATTCTCGACCCGCTCGTTCTTGATCTCGCTGACGTGGACCAGCCCGTCCTTGCCGGGCATGAAGGTCACGAACGCGCCGAAATCGACGATGCTGGCGACCTTGCCGGTGTAGATGGTGCCGACTTCCGGCTCGGCGACGATGCCGGTGATCCAGTTGCGGGCCGCCTCGATCTGGCTCAAATCCGACGAGCTGATCTTGATCAGCCCCTCGTCGTCGATGTCGACCTTGGCGCCGGTGGTGGCGACGATCTCGCGGATCACCTTGCCGCCGGTGCCGATCACTTCGCGGATCTTGTCCTTGGCGATCTGCATCGTCTCGATCCGCGGCGCGTGGGCCGACAGCTCGGTGCGGGTGTGGTCGAGCGCCTTGGCCATCTCGCCCAGAATGTGGGCGCGGCCCTCATTCGCCTGGCTGAGGGCGACCTTCATGATCTCCTCGGTGATGCCGGCGACCTTGATGTCCATCTGCATCGTGGTGATGCCTTCGGACGTGCCGGCAACCTTGAAGTCCATGTCGCCGAGATGATCCTCGTCACCGAGGATGTCGCTGAGAACCGCGAAATCCTTGCCTTCGAGGATCAGGCCCATGGCGATGCCGGCCACCGGGCGCGCCATCGGCACGCCGGCGTCCATCATCGCGAGGCTGCCGCCGCAGACGGTGGCCATCGACGAGGAGCCGTTGCTCTCGGTGATGTCGGAGAGGACGCGGATCGTGTAGGGGAACTCCTCCGCGCTCGGCAGCATGGCGTGAAGCGCGCGCCAGGCGAGCTTGCCGTGGCCGACTTCGCGGCGGCCCGGGGCGCCGAAGCGGCCGACTTCGCCGACCGAATAGGGCGGGAAGTTATAGTGCAGCATGAAGCGCGAGTAGGTCAGGCCGTCGAGGCCGTCGATCATCTGCTCGGCGTCCTTGGTGCCGAGCGTGGTGGTGACGATCGCCTGGGTCTCGCCGCGGGTGAACAAAGACGAGCCGTGGGTGCGCGGCAGGAAGCCGACCATCGCCTCGATCGGGCGGACCGTCTTGGTGTCGCGGCCGTCGATGCGGCGGCCTTCCTTGAGGATCGCGCCGCGGACGACGTCG
>DASWTR010000055.1:0-3561 GCA_036402035.1 Sphingomicrobium sp. | reverse complement strand
CCGGGCATGCCCTGAGGACGCTGCCCACCGCGGCCGCGACGGCGGCCGCCCTGTCGGTTGTTGATCAACTGGTTGTTTCCCTGTCGCACTGGCGCCGGTCACACCGGTCGCCGCTGATCTTCCCTTCAACGGAAAGTGTTGCCCCTGACGTCAGCGGTCCGGCCTACGCCCAGAGGCGCAAGTCGACCCTCCCTTGCCGTCAACCGCTAGGAGCGGGAGCGCGGCGATTTCGTCGGGGGTCGGTTCCGGGGGTGCATCATTTTCGTGAGAGCAGCCCCGTCCCTGCACCCCGATGTAGTGAACAGGCCTTAAAAATCCAAGTGTTTTTCGTTTAACCCTGGATAAGAAGGGCGCGCGGTCGACCGCCAAGGTCCTGCGCAACGCTCGGCTCCAACCCGACCTGCCGGAACAGATCGCAAACGCTTGTCGCCTGATCGAACCCGATTTCCACCGCCGCCAGGCCACCCGGCGCGAGCAACCGCCCAAGCTGCGGCGCCAGTTTGCGATACTCGTCGAGCCCTTCGGGTCCCGCGAACAAGGCTTCGGGCGGCTCATATTCCCTGACGCCTGCCCCAGTCTCTGCGTTTTCCGCCACATAAGGCGGATTGCACAGGATCAGGTCGAATGTCGCCTCGATCCCATCGGCCCAATTGCCGAGCCGGAACGTGGCGCGGTCCTCCATCCCCAACCGCGTGGCGTTGCGCTTCGCATAATATAGCGCGGCTTCCGACGAATCGATGCCGAGGCCGATCGCCTTGGGCCATTCGTCGAGTGCCGCGAGCAGCAGCGTGCCAGGCCCCGTGCCAAGATCGAGCACGCGCGCCGGACCGGCGGAGCCGGCGAAATGCTCGACCGCGGCAACGATCAGCGTCTCGCTGTCCGGGCGCGGCACCAGCGCGCCTGGGCCGACTGCCAGGTCGATCGTCCAGAACGCTCTTTGGCCGGTGATATAGGCCACCGGTTCGCCCTTTGCCCGCCTCTCGACAAACTCGAAAAACGCGTCCGGCGCCTGGCCGTTCGGATTGCGCAGCAGCATCAAATCGCGGCTGATGTCGAGCGCGGCGGCCATCAGCAGCTCGGCGTCGAGCCGCGGCGTGTCGCTGGTCCTGCTAAGCTCCTCGGTCGCCCGGCCAAGCGCTCGGGAGATCGCGGTCACGCCTCGTCCAGGCTGGACAAGCGTTCCGCCTCATCCTCGGCCACCAGCGCGTCGACCAGCTCGCGCAGGCCCGGCCCCTCGAGGATCGCGTCGAGCTTGTGCAGGGTGAGGTTGATGCGGTGGTCGGTCACCCGGCCCTGCGGGAAATTATAGGTGCGGATGCGCTCCGACCGATCGCCCGAGCCGACCATCGACTTGCGCGCGCCGGCCCGCTCCGACGCCAACCGCTCGCGCTCCAGCTCGAACAGCCGGGTCCGCAAGACTTTCAGCGCCTTGGCCTTATTCTTGTGCTGCGACTTTTCGTCCTGCTGGATCACCACCAAGCCCGTGGGCAAGTGGGTAATTCGCACCGCGCTGTCGGTGGTGTTGACCGACTGGCCACCTGGGCCGGACGAACGATAGACGTCGATGCGCAGATCCTTGTCGTCGATCTTGACGTCGACATCCTCGGCTTCGGGCAGCACCGCGACCGTCGCAGCCGAGGTGTGGATGCGTCCGCCGCTCTCGGTCACCGGCACGCGCTGGACCCGGTGCACGCCGCTTTCGAACTTCAGCTTGGCGAACACGCCGGCGCCGCTGATCGAGGCGACCGCCTCCTTATAGCCGCCGACGTCTGCCGAAGAGGCGCTGATCAGCTCGAACTTCCAGCCCTGCTCCTCGGCGAAGCGCTGATACATGCGTAAGAGGTCGCCGGCGAACAGCGCCGCCTCATCGCCGCCGGTGCCGGCGCGGACCTCGAGCATCGCAGCGCGCTCGTCGGCGGCATCGCGGGGCAGCAGCTTGAGCGCCAGCGCCCGCTCGGCCTCGGGCAGCCGTTGCTTGATCTCCTCCGCCTCGACGGCGGCCATTTCCTTAAGCTCGGGCTCGGCGGATGCGTCGGCGGCAAGGCCGGTCAGCACGTCCAGCTCGGCGCGCAGCCGTCGCACCTCGCGGGCGGCCGCGGCGACCGGCTCGACCTGCGCATATTCCTTGCTGAGGCGAACGAAATCGTCGGGCGACAGGTTGGGCGCGGCCATCGCCTCGGCCAGCTCATGCTTCTTCGCCTCGATCGAGACAATTTTATCGAGCGAGATGGATTTCATGCCAGCAACGCCTCGGCGCGGGGTTCGGCATTGGATTTCACCCGGCGGGTCACGACACCATCGGCGAATCCAAGCACCACGATTTCCCGCGCGCCCTTCCTGACCGCCCGATCATAACGTTTGCGTGGGCTGCCCGTAGCAATCAGCTCAACGGCCAGGCCACCGGCGCGCAGCTTCGAGGCGGCCGACAAGGCGGCGGGCATCGCCGCATCGTCTTCAACCACGATTGCAGCGTCGATCGCCTCGACAGCCGGCGCATCGATCATCATCGCCAATCGCTCGATGCCCGCCGCCCAGCCAACGGCGGGGGTGTGCGGGCCGCCGAGCTGCTCGATCAGCCCGTCGTAGCGACCGCCGGCGATGACGGTGCCCTGAGCGCCGAGCTGGTCTGTCACGAATTCGAAGGTGGTGTGGCGGTAATAGTCGAGGCCGCGCACCAGATGCGGGTCGATCTCATAGACGACGCCAGCCGCCTCGACGCCCTCGCGGACCTTGCCGAAGAAATCCTCGGCTTCGGCCGACAACTGCATCACCGGCGCGTCGGCGACAAACTTCCTGTCGCGCGGGTCCTTGCTATCGAGGATGCGCAACGGATTCTTCTCCAGCCGCTCCTGGCTGTCCTCGCTGAGCTCCGTGCGATGCGCCGAGAAATGCTCGATCAATTTCGTCCGCCAGGCCTCGCGGCTATCGGCGTCGCCGAGCGTGTTCAGCTTCAGCGTCACGCCCTTGATGCCAAGCGAGGCGAGCAGCTGCGAACCCAGTGCCAGCAGCTCGACATCCGCCTGCGGCTCGGCGGCGCCGATGATCTCCGCGTCGAGCTGGTGGAACTGGCGGTAGCGGCCCTTCTGCGGCCGCTCGTAGCGGAAAGCCGCGCCATGGGTCGCGACCTTCAATGGCGCATATTGCTGCCAGCCCTCGCTGAGATAAGCGCGGCAGATTCCCGCGGTGAATTCCGGCCGCAAGGTGATCGAATCGCCCGAGCGGTCCTCGAAGCTGTACATCTCCTTGGATACGACATCGGTCGTCTCGCCCATGGTCCGGGCGAACACCGCGGTCGGCTCGATCAGCGGCACCTCGACCCGCTTGAAGCCGTACAGGCGGCGCACGCGGTCGAAGGCGGCGACCACTTCATGGAAGCGGTCGGCCTCTTCACCGATCAGGCTTTGCGTGCCCCTTACGGGCTGCGGCGTCGAACTCATTGGAAAGCGCCTGTAGCATTTTTGCGTTTGCAGGGAAGCGCTGGGGTTCTACAGGCCCGCCCATCATGAGAATCGATCTTATCCCGTCGGGCGACGACGTCCCGCACAGCATCAACGTGCTCAT
>DASWTR010000054.1:0-7959 GCA_036402035.1 Sphingomicrobium sp. | reverse complement strand
CACGCTGCTCAACGAGACCGGAAAATGGCAGCCGGATGCGATCGAGCGTCAGCTGGCGCATGCTGAAACGGATTCCGTCAGGCGGGCCTACTCGCGAGGCGAATATTGGGAGGAGCGGGTGGAGATGATGCAGCAATGGTCCGATTATCTCGACGCGCTCAAAGCGGAGGCATGAAGCCATTGCCGCGTAATTGTTTGAAGCTTAAGTATATTTCAAATATCAAGCCGAAGGGCGCCACTTTTCAACAAATATTGGATGTCAAATCGGTGACAAGTTTCCGATTCTAGGCCAAGGCAACAATCAACTCTCTCCGTCGCTTCACATGTCACGGGCCGATAAGGCCGGACTGTGTATTGGAGAGGGAGAGGCCCATTGCTGAATTGTCTACGGTTCAAATCACCATTACTGAATTCTGACTAACGGCTGAAAAACGGCGCGCTGCGACCGACCGCAAGCTTAGCCAACTCACGACATCATTCTTATTGGGCCAGGCCATGCCTGCGCCTCAGGTCAGGATCTCAAAAATGTTCAATCAATCCAACCGCCGCCTTCGCGGCGGAACAATGCTGCTTGCCATCGCCGTCGCCGGATTGCCCTCGGTGGCCAGGGCGGACAACGAATGCGGTGCAGTTGAGGGGGGGTCTGTCGTTTGCCAGCCGGGAGAGACCGACAACGCCGATCGTATTGTTTACATGGTCGACCCCGCCACGAAGTCGAATCTGACCGTGACCTTTGCAGATGGTTTCTCCTTCGAAGGAGGGGGATCTGCCTCGGCCGTCTATGTCAGCAACGTCAACGGGGGCGCGAGCATCGAGGGTTCCGGCCTGGACATTGCTACGAACGGGGAGTGGAGATCGGGCCTGATGGCCTCGAGCTACAACGGCGATTTGAACATCGATGTTCGAGACGTGGTTACCTACGGCGACAATTCTGCGGGTGTCATCGGCGTGATCGGCAATGGTGAGGGCGCGATCAACGTCCGCTCAGTCGAGACCCACGGCGAAAATTCGCACGGCATTGTCGTGGAATCCAACGAGGGAAGCAACGTCAGCGTCAATGTGGGGCAGATCAAAACGACCGGGTTCAGTGCCGACGGCATTGTCGTCTCATCGAGCGGGGACGCAACCGTCAACGCCGGCTCGATCTCAGCTAGCGGCGACTGGAGCTTCGGCATCAATGTCTCCAGCTTCGGCTCGACCAGCATTAGCGTCAACGACATCAAAACAACCGGCTACGCCGGCGTAGGGATTATTGCGTTCGGCTATAATGGCGACGCCGATGTTACGGTGAACGAGGTCCTGACGACAGGGGAAGGGGGCACCGGTGTCGTCGCCCAGTCAGTGTTCGGCAGCACCTCGGTCTCGGCAGCGAAGGTTGCAACCAGCGGACATTATGCGGATGCCATTGTCGCGCTCTCCGAGTTCGGCAATGCGCACGTCGAGGCCGATGAGGTTCATACCGAAGGCGAATTCTCATTCGGTGTCTATTCCGGAAGCGGATTTGGGGATGCGTCCGCCAGCGTCAAATCAGCCACCACCACGGGCCATTATTCGGACGGCGTCGCGGTCTCGGCTGGTGGTGCGGCAACCGCCCAAGTGAAGGATGTGAGCACCGGAGGCGATTACGCGTTCGGCGCATTCGCACTCGGGGGCTCCGCCCATATCCAGGCGCTCGGCGCCATCACGACCAAGGGCAATTCATCTTCTGCCATCGCCGCCACCTCGCGTTGGGGCGATGCGATCGTTGAGTTTACAGGACCGATCGGCACCGCCGGGAACATGGCTCATGGCGTCGAAATCGTCGCCAACCTTGGTGGGCGAGCGGAGGTGAACGGCGCCGGATCCATACTTACGACCGGTTCAGGCTCCCACGGAATCAAGGCAATCTCGTTCGTCGGCGACGCTGATATCAAGGTAGCCAAGGTGGAAACCCGCGGCGACGGGTCGCACGGGGTAAGCGTTGAGACAAGGGCAGAGACGGGGGCCACGCCGACGGCCCCCTCAAGGCCTGGAATGGTCGCTCCGGAAGACTCCTTCGGCACGCAGCGATTGGCTGGTCAGCCGGCCCAACGTGACTCGTCTTACGACATCAAGATCCTGGCGGGCGAGGTCTCGACGTCAGGATTGGGGTCCATCGGAATCAAGGCGGTTAGCGCCGGCGCGGCGGAAGTGGACGTTGGCAATGTTACCGCGAGGGCCGCGACGGCCATCGCGATCGAGGCGCAAGGTGATGCTTCGCTGGCGGTCCGAGGCGCAGTCCGATCTGCCAATGATGATGGCGCATTGGTGTCGGGCAGCGATGTAAGGGTTACGCTCGCGGCCGGTTCATCGCTGTCGGGCGGAATCAACGGCCTCGTCGTACGTGCCAATGGACCGGCCCCCCTTCCCGAGGAGCCCGGGACGAGCGCTGCGGGAACCGCGCTGATCACCAACCTGGGGCTGATCCGTGGCGGCGATGGCCATGCCGTCGTCGTGGAGGCTGGAACCGCCCTACTTGAGAACAAGGGCTCAATTGCGGGTTCCGTGCTGTTTGGAGCCGGCGACGACAAGCTCCTCAACTCGGGCACCCATGAAATATGGAGCAACAGCGACTTCGGCGGGGGAAGCGACCTCTACAAGAACCTTGGCGAGGTTCGTCTCTCAGTTCGTGAGGCGCCGCTTGCTATCAAGCTTACAGGTTTGGAGCTCTTCGATAATCATGGGCGGATCAGCCTGGCCAACGGAACGGCTGGCGACGTCCTGAACTTATCCGGAAACTACCAAGGCTCAGGCGCCGCCTCCTTGATGCTCGACCTGGATCCTGCGGCGGGCAAGGTGGACCACCTGGCCGTCGCAGGAACAGTGAGCGGCAGAACGAAGCTGGGCTTCTCCATAAAGGGCCCGGCGAGCCTGTTGGGAGATGACCGGCTTGTCATCGCCAAGGCCGGCACCGGGTCGGCCGAAGACGCCTTTGAGCTGAGTTGGGCCGACGCGGGATTCGTGCGGTACGGGGTGGCCTACGACGCCGCAGCGAGTGAATATGTCCTCGAAAGCGGCGTCGGGGAGGGCGCTTACCGCGCTTCTTCGATCGTTGCCGGCATCCGCCACGGCCTTGCCGACCTCGGCGAGAGCTGGTCGGCCCATGACGCCCAACGACGTGACTCGGACGAGCCTGGGCGGCGCTTCTGGGCGGTTGGCTCGATCGCATCGGCTAAAGGGGAAAGATACTTCGAAGCGGGCGGCCAGCGGTCCGCGATGCGGTACGACGAAGGTCGCCAATCCTACCTAGCGGGCATCGACCTGTGGGCTGGCGCGGAGGGGTCCGGGCTAAGCGGCGGCGTGCTCGCCGGCTATCACCGCGGAACCTTCGACTTCCGCAACTCGGCCGACCAGAGCGGAACGGAAACCGTCCTGGCTGGCGTCTATGCCCGTTACCGTCGCGGGCCGCTGTTCGCGAACGTCGTCGCCCAATATGCGCGTCACTGGCTCCGGTTCGAGGCCGAGCAGCTCGCTATCGACGAGCGATCCACCGGTTCTAGCATCGGCGCCCGGCTGGAAGCAGGCTATCGGATCGGCTCCGACAGCTGGTACTTCCAGCCGATCGCAAGCGTCGCCGTCCACAAGCAGCGCTTGAATTCCTTCGCCGTGGACAACCAGACCCTTGAGCTTTCGGGCCGATCTGGAGCCCGGGTGTCTGTAGGGGCGCGGTCGGGCGCCTCGCTCACCAAGCTTGGAGAATCGACCCTGCGCGGCAGCGCCGCTGCCGGCTTTGCGCGGGACTTCGGGTCGCGCGAACGCCTGCTTTTGACCAGTGGCGACAATTCCGCCGAAGCGCGCACCGAAGGTGAAAGGGGATCGGTCTGGACAACACTTGGCCTCGAACTCGACGGGTCGGGACCAATCTCCGGATTCGCTGAGGTGAGGCTCGAGAGATCCGATGACCTTCGGTCGCAACAGGCCAGGGCAGGACTTAGTCTGAAGCTTTGATTATGAAGAGCGGCCGGGCTGGCGCCCGGCCGCCTCGGTCCGCGATGGCAGCCAGTAATCTGGTATCCTATTTGACGTCACGCGCGCCATCGAGGCGACAGGTGGTCACGGCAATTTTCCGGTAGTTGAAAGCTCGCATCGGCCTTCTCGATTGAAGGATCACCTCACGATAAATGTTGCTGCTTGACGCACCGCCGGCGGCCAGCAATCAGGTGCCGTCGAGGTTCTCCGGGCGGATCTGCCGCTTCGGAGCTAAGACGGGAAGCCGGTGCGATTCCGGCGCTGCCCCCGCAACTGTAAGCGGCGAGCGGCGGTCCACCTTTGGTCACTGGGGCATGCCCCGGGAAGACGGACTGTTCGCATTGACCCGTGAGCCAGGAGACCTGCCTCCGACGCCATAACGTCCACCGGCGGGGTGCCCGGTCTGGCCGCTTGCATGCCTTGGCCGGGTCTTCCGTCCAAGCCTGTCTGTGACTGGTCCGCCATGCCGCCCCTCTTCGGGGTTGAAGAACATGACCGTCTCACTTGCCTCGCCGGGCTTGGCTCGGATCGCGCCCGCCAGGACGCTGCGCGCGACGAAACAGTTGGAAGCGTAGCCAGATGACGCCGACACATTGCGCAACGCCGGTGCAACTCATCGATATGGTGTTCCCGAGCGATACCAACCACCACGGCACGCTGTTCGGCGGCGTGGCGCTGGCGCACATGGACAAGGTGGCGTTCCTCGCGGCCACGCGCCACGGGCGCGCGCCCTTCGTTACGGCCGCCTCGGAGCGAATCGATTTCACTGCGCCCGCTGCCCTCGGCGACATGGTCGAAGTGACCGGGCGAGTAGTGCGTGTCGGCACAAGTTCGCTCGATGTCGAGGTCGAATTGGCCGCTGAGGCGCCCGTCACGGGGGAACGGCGACTTTGCACGCGAGGCCGGTTCACCATGGTGGTAACGCAGCGTGACGCAAGGTATGTGCCGTTGCCAAAGCTATGCGCTACAGCCGCTCCCTCATCGAGCGGCGTACTGCGGCTGGTCGACATGGTCTTCCCCACCCAGACCAACCATTACGGCACGCTCTACGGTGGCGACGCGCTCAAAATGATGGGCAAGGCCGCGTTCATCGCTTCTACCCGCCATGCGCGTGCAGTCATGGTGATGGCAGCCTCCGGCGGGGTCGACTTCATATCACCGATCCACGAGGGCGAGATTGTCGAGCTGGTCGCGCAGGTGAAGGTAACCGGGCGCAGCTCGGTGAAGGTCGAAGTCGAGCTTTGGGGCGAGCAGCTCCTGACTGGGGCGTGCCGGCGTGCGGCAACGGCCGAATTCATAATGGTGAGCGTCGACCGGGATGGCTTGCCCTTGCCGATCGGCATGCGCCCACCCGATGCGTGATGGCCGGTTGAAGCAAGGGCTGCCGTCGGGACGCACAGCCGCGCCGTCATCGATCCTAGGCGGTCCCCTACCGGTCCCTTACGACGGAAGCTGACTGGACCGCGTGGAAGTTATCAATCAATTCAGCGACGACCGTGGCTACCGCTTCTAGACCCTTGGCCGTGGCCTCAACCAGGCATTGCCGATTGTCGAATTGATCCTCTCGGCGAATGATGAGGGCGTGCCGCTCCAATTTGTCGAGCTGACGGACCGCAGTGCTTAACGGGACACCCGAGGCATAGCAGAGCGAGCTTGTGGACAGGCGTCTCGACTGGTGATGCGCGGAGAACAGCTCGAGCAGCATATCCCATGCCGGATCCCGGAAAATCGGAGCACCCACGACCGAGTTTCGGCGGAGCCGGATCATCCGCATGCGCTCGACGAACTCCGCGGTAGAAGCCTTGAGGCTTTGCGTCCCGCTCGGCTGAGGAAGCGAAAATTGCTGAAAAGAATCGATGACGTCGGACACCGAAGCGCTGCGGGCCTTGGCCGCGGTGGTGACCAATTCCAGTAAACGACAAACGTCCTGACTGGTGAATCGCTCGATGTGGGTCATATGCTTCTCGGGACGCTGCGGCCTTAGCTACTGTTGCTGCGAGGCGGGCTTCACAAGCATGGTCATTTTCAGTTTGGGAGATAGCGCTGCCAAAATGGCTATAACTGCTCGGCCTGGAACGGGCCCATTGTCCGCAAATGACCGCTCCCTAATGCGGCGCGTCGGGGGTTAGGTCAGTTGATAATCTGAAAGGCTGACCGTCACCGTCTCGAGCGTGCGATCGACGGAACCATCGGCCCTTCGCGGATAGACTGTCCTACGGGTGGGCAATCGGAACCCGCCAACGTCGAGATAGTCCTCGAGATAATGGGCTGCCGGGATGCGCCCGGCGATGTCCACCTCATAATCATGGCGCCGAAGCAGGCCGTCCCCGGTGAAATAGAATTGCTGGTCGATCGAGTGGGTTTCGATCGCTTCGGGGAAGCGGGCGTTCAAGCCGCGCAGGCTGACGCCGTCATCGACGATCTCCGGGATTTCCGCAATCTCCAGCCCCGGCTCGGCCAGAAGGAAGGGCAAGGCATGATAAGTCCACATGGCATAGCCCTGGAAATAGGCGAGGTGCAGCAGGTCCCACGGCGTTTCGAGCCAATGTCCGGCAAATGCCTTGCGCGGCTCGTACCGCTCGGCGACGATATCGCTTGCCTGCTGGATGACGACCCGTTCCGGCGTCCAGGTCAAGGTGGAGCCGTCGGCCATGAATGGAATGAACGCGGCCCATTGCCGATTGAGGTCGGTCGTGACCGTTCGCGCGATCGGCGGCAAGTCGATCCCCTTGAGCGGCCAGAGGGCGCCGCCGGTCACGATTGTGGAGGAAAGCCTTTTGAATCCGCGCCAGCGGTCCAGGCCGCCATGCGAGTCAAGCGCCTCTACGAGCAATGGCGGCATCACATTTCTTTCCATCTTGGATCCTCTCTCGCGGTCGGGACTGCCTTCCTGCCGTAGATAACGGCCATGAGCGGACCGGCGGGTTGCTTTGGGCCGGCCGGAACTGCCGTGCCGGCCGGCTCGATTGGGGGGACCGGCGCCGGCATTATGCCGCTTGTCACGAGCACGATGCCGGCGGAGGCGAGAATGGCGACCCTCACAACGGCCGCGACCAAGCCCGGCCCTTTAGGCGCGGCGACGGTGACCGCGCGGGGAAGGCGAAGTGAACCGGTATCGGGAACGAGATATAGCGGCGTTCGTCCGGCGCTGGCCGGATGGCTCGCGGCTGCGCGGCTTGAGGGTGGACTGCTGCTCGCGACCAGGTGCAAATGATTCACGTTCCTTGGCTCCAAAAACTCTGGTCAGCCAATAATTCGGCTTGGCGATGTCGATGGTTACGCCCGCGCCGGCGGTGCCCCGTGACTACGAAGGGCGGGACCGCTGCCCCAGAGCCGAAACGCGGCGGGCTCGTCCCAGGCGGGAAGCGTTGGCCGTGAGACGATTTCTCCATTGTCGAAACTGGCAAGCGCCTGGTCGACCATGGACTCGGCAGCCAGAACGGCATCGCGCGCAAGATGTTCGGCCTGCTCTTCGACGAGCTGACGAAACTGCCGGCGGCCGGCCACCGGAAGCACCGCTTGCGCGCGCACGCCGCAGCCGCGCAGCTCCGAGTCCAGCGACTGGCTGAGGGTCTTCAGGAACATCCTGCCATCGCCCTCTTCGTCCGCCATGAGCGAAGAGCAGGGCGGTCCGATATTGATGATCGCCCCCCGGTTCCTTTCGGCAAAGGCTGCGCCGGCGGCATAAGCCAACAGGGCCGGTGCATCGAAATTATAGTCGATCAGCGAGCGGGCGGCCGCTTGTTCGGGCCAGCCGCCGTCGGCGTGC
The DNA here is from genome assembly GCA_036402035.1 of Sphingomicrobium sp. GTDB lineage: Bacteria > Pseudomonadota > Alphaproteobacteria > Sphingomonadales > Sphingomonadaceae > Sphingomicrobium. The sequence continues at coordinate 203 of DASWTR010000054.1, read as the reverse complement.
GTTGCGGCGATGCTGACAAGCATAGTTAGATCGCCATCGCATCGGAGCCGGCTCAGCAGCCAGCCCAGATCCGGTTCGCTCGCAGGGTCGAGCCGGACCGTCTCGATAAGGCAACCCGTGCAGCTAGTCATCCACGCCGCGAAGCGCTCCAGGTCGCTGGTATCGGCCGCGGCGAGCACGAGATCGTAGCCCCGCTTTGCAAG
>DASWTR010000053.1:0-10443 GCA_036402035.1 Sphingomicrobium sp. | reverse complement strand
TGATAGCTGTTGGCGACGCCGCCGACGCGGCGGTTGTGCTCCGGCGAGCGATAGGTGCTGGTCACCCGGCCCCAGCGGGAGCCTATCTGCCGGATGTCGCCCATGTCGACCGATTTGCCGCTCGACCCGGTCGTTTCCAGTGCCCAAGTCCCGGCGATCGGCGGTTCCGCCGTCGCCTTGGGCAATTTGCCCACTTCGCGAATACCCCAGTCGGTCTCGCCCGCGATGGCCGGCGTTCCGAACGACAGCAAAATCAATGCGATCCCCGCTCGCACCATTGCCTTGCCCCTCTATGCTCTTCGGACCGTATAACCCAAATTTAACGCACTTGTGGAGTCCGATCAGCCGGAACGCCCTTGGCAAGCGTTCGTTGGAGCGCGGTTGGAGAGGAGGAATGCAATGAGAAAGCTTCTTCTGGCCGGTGTATGCGCGACTGCACTGGGCCTGGCCGCCTGCGGCACGAACGACGAGGCGAACAATCTGGACGCCACGCTCAACGAAGACCTGAACATGGATATGAACGCAGACATGAACATGGACATGAATGCGGACATGAACATGGACATGAACGCGACGGACAATGCGGTCGACAATGCCGTCGACAATGCGGCGGCCGGCAACGACGCAGCCGCCAATACGACCACCAACACCGGCTACTAAGACCAATAAGGACGCCCGGTGCCGGTGGCGCGTCGGGCAAAAAAAGAAGCGCCGGGAATTCCCGGCGCTTCCTGTTGCTTAGCTTCTCACCTTATCGGCGGTTGATGTCGACGTCGCGGACGAACCCGCGATAATCGACGTCGCACCGGAACGACAGGTCGGCAGCATGGGCATAGTTGGATCCCAGCATGCCGTAGGCGCCAACGCCATAGGGGCTGTAGGCGGCCATGCGGCCGCTGCTGGCGAGACCGCGCACCCGAACCGTGTTGCGGTTGGGGTTAACCCGCGTGATGCTCAGCACACGGCCATGGTTATAGTTGTTGATGCCGAACAGCTGGCCGATGATGCCGGAGCTGCCGCGCATGCTTAGCCGCTGCTGCACCGCAGCGGCACAGCGCTGAGCGGCGACATTGGTGACGTTGCTATTGTACCCATAGGCATTGCCATACGGATAATATTGGGCTGCGGCAGGCGCAGCGGCGGCAAGGGCCGCAAAGCCGGCGCCAAGCGCAAGTGTTTTAATCATCATGGTCATGACTCTTAACTCCTTTCGGGGTCGAACCCCTTCTGCCGTCAAAACGAACGGCGAAGAGCGGATGAGCCGAAAACGGTCGCGAGCAAGCGTCGACTCGTCGAGCGAGACTGAATGGTGAGTTAATTGATTGATCCAGCCGATTAGAACCGATCCGGGAGATTGACCGCACCAATAAGCTCCTCGTGGCGAGCGATGGCGAAGCGATCGGTCATCCCGGCGATATAATCGCCGATTCCGCGCAGCCGCGCCGTCTCTCCTTCGCCGCGCTGCCAGCCGGCGGGCAGTTTTTTGGGATGGTTGCGATAGAAGCGGGCGAGGTCGCCGACGATCCGCTGCGCCTCGACCCGGATCGGCTTCAATTGCGGGCTGTCGTAGAGATGCTGGTAGAGGTGACGCTTGAGCGCGCGCTCCTCGACCTGCATCGCGTCGGAAAAACCGGCCAGCTGCCTTCCCGCCAGGCGAATCTCGTCGATCGTACCGACGCCGGCATCCGCGATCCGCCGCCGGGTTTCGTCGAGCACGTTGCCAACCATCGAGCCGATTCCGTCCCGCACCAGCGCCTTCTGCTTCCGAGCAAGATCGAGCCCGGGGTGGCGTGCGTCGACCGCGTCCCACTGACGCCGGACGAAGGGCAGCTCCAGCAGCGCGTCGAGATCGAGGATCCCCGACCTGAGGCCATCGTCGATGTCATGATTGTCGTAAGCGATGTCGTCGGCGATCGCCGCCACCTGCGCCTCGAGGCTGGGCCAACCGTCCAACTCCAGGTCGAAACCGGTGTTAGCCTCCGCCATCGCCCATTGCGGGGCCGCAACCGGCCCGTTGTGCTTGGCCAGTCCCTCCAACATTTCCCAAGTAAGGTTCAGGCCGTCGAAGCCGGGGTAAGGATTTTCCAGGCAGGTCACGAGCCGCAGCGAATGGCCGTTGTGATCGAACCCGCCGGCGTCGGCCAGACTTTCGGTCAGCGCCTCTTCTCCGCCATGCCCGAACGGCGGATGGCCTAGGTCGTGCGCCAGGCATAGCGCCTCGGTCAGATCCTCGTTGAGACCGAGCGCCCGGGCCATGGTCCGGCCAATCTGGGCCACCTCAATCGAGTGGGTCAGCCGAACCCGAAAATGGTCGCCGTCGGGCGCAACGAACACCTGTGTCTTGTGGCGCAAGCGCCGGAAGGCGACCGAATGGACAATCCGGTCGCGGTCGCGCTGGAACGCGTCGCGAGGGCCGCGCGGACCCCGGTCGTCCTCCGCGAAGGCCCTGCCGCGCGATTGAGAAGGCTGCGCGGCGAGGGCCTTGGGAAGCGTCATCTTGAGGAGAGTTTCTCGATCTTGATCTGCGCGGGGGTGCGGGTCCAGCTAAAGCTGTCCACGCCCTCCTTTTCAAGCTTGTTGACGAACGCCTGGCTGTCGGACTTGCTGTCGAACGGGCCGATCACCAGGCGGAAATAATCCTTGCCCTCGGTAACGTATCCGGGCCGCGACTTGAGCAGCGCGCCGGCCTTGGCGCTAAGCTTCCTATATTCGGTCGCCATCCGATCCTGGTTGGAACCGCCGGCCAGCTGCACCCAATAAGTGCCCTTGGTACCGAGCCGGGCCGCTTCCTCGCGCTCCTTCTTCTCGGCGGCGAGCTTGGCGTCGCGGGCCTTCTTCTCCGCCGCTTTCTTGTCGGCGGCCTTTTTGTCCGCTGCCTTTTTCGCCGCAGCGGCCTTGGTCACCGCGGGGTCGGGCTTTTCCAATTCAAGCTTGGGCTGTGGCGGTGGCGGAGCCTCGGCAATGGTCGCCAGCAGCTTGTCGATGCCCGACAGGTTGCTGCCTTCCTGCTCCGCCGCGACGAGCGCGCTGCTCCCCTGCTGCTCAGACGCAGCGGGCTCAGCGGACGGCTCGGGCAACCCGGCGACTTCTACCGGCTGCATTGGCGCCTGTTCGATCTCCGCCGGCGGTGCGCTACTCGCCGACGGCAGGCTAAAAGACGGGGATGCGGAGGCGACCCTGGTCGAGGGCAGGCTGAAGCTTGGCGCGGGCGGCTGCTGGACCGCAGGCGTTTCGGTCCGACGGGCGGATCGCGGCGGAATCCGTCCGGCGATCACCATGCCATTCTCCCGCGGCGGGGAGCTTTCGGCGCGGCGCACAGGATTGGGCGGCGGCGTATTGAGCGCCACTCGAGCCGGCGGCGGGCTTGTCACAGACGGTGGCGCCGTCGACGCAAGCTGCGGCGCTGGTGCGTTTCGAAGCTGCGCTACTCGAGCGGCAGCATTGTCGGGGAACATGCCGAGATGTACCGCCGCGGCTTTCTCCTGGACGCTGAGATGCGGCAGGTAGGTGAAGAAGGGCGCGAAACGGGCCGAGCCGCCCGGCATGACCGTTTCGATCGCTTGGCCAGCGGCAACCTGATCACCGAGCAATGCCAACACGAAGGCTCGCGTGCGCTGTGCGGCCGGATCGCGGCGGTTGAGCAGCGGCTGCAGGGCAGCCATCGCTCCAGCGCGGTCACGCCCGATCGCGAGGCTCAGCGCCAGCCGTCGGCGGCCCTCATCGCTGTTGAGCGACTGCACCGCCAGGCGATAGTCGCTCTGCGCCGCGCCGAGCTGGCCGTTGAGGTCGCGGGCTAGGCCTCGGTCGAGGGCGATGGTGAGGGCCGATGCGCCCAATCGGCTGGCCTGGTCGAAATAGAAGATGGCGCCATCGGCGTCGCCCATATGAGCCATTGCGGCCCCCAGCCCGGCCTTGGCGGCGGGGGCGTTGGGATAGGATTCCTCGGCGCGGCCAAAGAAGCCGGCGGCGGCCTGCACGTCCCCCAGCTCGAGCGCGGCCCTCCCGGCACCGATCAGCGCGTTGAAGTCGCGTGGGTTGGAAGCGAGCACGCGGATATGGCGCGACAGGGCAGTGCCCGGCGATTCCGGAGCAACCGAAACATTCGCCGCCGGTGCCCCGGTCGCGACTATTGCGGCGCCCAGCATCGCGATCAGGCGCGCGCGCGTAAAACCCATCTTTCGCATGGTCCTCCCCATGCCCGATGGAAGCTTGCTCAAAGCTTGCTGGAAAGGGGCGAGCGCCAAAGCGTTGCGGCCCGGCGATAAACCGGGCCGACCTTGATCGGTGTTACTGATTATTCTGGCGATTGAGGAAGCGCGGGATATCGAGCGGCTCACGGCGAAAGCTCGGCATCGGCTCGTCCTCGACCTTGGCCTGGGCCGCGCCACGGGCGATGTTCGACATGCGTTCGAACAAGGTCCCTGCCGCCGGGGCCGGCTTGGCCTGCTCGACCGGCTCGAACTCCGCCTCTTCCTCGTCGATGGGCGGCGCGATCGGCGTGCCCATTACCGGGTCGGCAAGGATGTCCTCGCTTTCCAGCAGCAGCTCGTCGGACTCGTCCTCGGCAGTCAGGTCGAGCGGTTCTTCGTCCACCTCAGGCGGAGTGGGCTCGGGCGTGACCGTCGGGCGCGGTGCAGCCACCGGCGCCGGCGCCTGGCGGCCCGCGGTCGGGAAGCTGAACACCTTGCCCTGGGTCGGCTGAGCAGCGGCTTCGGCCTCGATGCCGGTGGCGACCACCGACACGCGGATCTTGCCGCCGAGATCGTTGTTGAACGCCGAGCCCCAGATGATGTTGGCGTCGGGGTCGACCAGTTCCTTGATGTGGCTGGCAGCCTCGTCGACCTCCATCAGGCGCATGTCGTCGCCGCCGGTGATCGAGATGATCACGCCCTTGGCGCCCTTCATGGAAACGCCGTCGAGCAGCGGGTTGGAGATCGCCTTCTCGGCGGCCTCGATCGCGCGGTTGTCGCCCGACGCCTCGCCGGTCCCCATCATCGCCTTGCCCATCTCGCCCATCACCGACCGGACGTCGGCGAAGTCGAGGTTGATCAGGCCCGGCATGACCATCAGGTCGGTGATCCCCCGGACGCCCTGCTGGAGCACCTCGTCGGCCATCTGGAACGCTTCCTTGAAGGTCGTTTCCGAGGTGGCGAGGCGGAACAGGTTCTGGTTGGGAATGACGATCAGCGTGTCGACATGCTTCTGCAGCTCTTCGATGCCGCTTTCGGCCGAGCGCATGCGGCGCGAGCCTTCGAACGCGAACGGCTTGGTCACCACGCCGACGGTCAGGATGCCGCGGTCGCGCGCTGCCTTGGCGATGACCGGAGCGGCGCCGGTGCCGGTGCCGCCGCCCATGCCGGCGGCGATGAAGCACATGTGTGCGCCGTCGAGCGAGCGCTCGATTTCCTCGATCGTCTCTTCAGCGGCGGCTCGGCCGATCTCGGGCCGCGAGCCGGCGCCGAGCCCCTGGGTGATCTTGAGGCCGAGCTGGATGCGCTGATCGGCTTCCGATGCATTGAGCGCCTGCGCGTCGGTGTTGGCGACCAGGAATTGGACCCCCTGCACGTCGGAGCGGATCATGTTGGCGATGGCGTTGCCGCCCGCGCCGCCGACACCAATGACACTGATCCTCGGGCGAAGCTCGTCGACTTCGGGCCGGATGAAATCAATGCTCATGGACTAACCCCTCCCCTGCGCCGCCTAGCGCGTTGAACCGTCAACGAGAATCCATGAATCATTGCGGTTCCCGCGACAAGCCGAAAAGTTAACGACCAACGAAAAAAGTCGGGGATTGTGCCCCTGCAGACTCACCATGATTCAATATGGGACAGCCATGAAAAGACCGCCTGGCCGTTAACGTTAATCGTTCGGAATTACTTGGGCGATGCGTGGGATGGCGACCAGCCACCAGATGCCGCCGATAATCGCCACTGCTGCGGCTACGTAAAAGGCCCCGTCATAGCCGGCGGCGTCGACGATCACCCCCGTGACGATCGGGCCCAAAATGCCCGAGAAGCTATTGCCGATCGCGTTCTGGAACCCGATCCAGCTTCCGGCCGCGCGCGGACCCGCGAACATCTGCGCGACAGCATAGACGTTGAGCGACAGCGATCCGGTCGCGATGCCCGCAATGACGAGCCAGATGCCAATGCCGACCGCACTCTCCGCCATCAGCACGCCGACGATCGCAATGCCTTGAATGATCTGCGCAACGATCATCATCCAACGGCGGATTTGACCTTCGGAACGGCCGGAGGCCGTCCAGCGATCCGACCACACTCCGAAGCCGATCGCCGCTACCGCCTGCGCGAGATAGCCGAGTGTCGCCAAAAGGGTCATCTCGCCGATGTCGAGCCCGCGCGCCTTGACTAGATAGTTGGGCAGCCAGATCAGCAGGAAATAGAAGCCGTAATTGCTGGCGATATGGGCGATCGACATGGACCACAGCGGCCAGCGCTGGAGCAGGGCACCGATCGGCACCTGCTTCGGCCGATCAGCCGCGATGCTTGGCTTGGGAAGCTTCGCGATCGTCCTCTGCCATGGCAGCAGCCACAGCAAGGTCACCAGCCCGAACAGGATGAAGATCGGCCGCCAGCCCCATGAGGCGAGGATCAGCCCGCCGGCCAGCGTCCCCGCCGCCGGCCCCAGCGCGATCCCGAGCGAAACCGCGGAATTGGCAATGCCCCGCTTTTCGGCCGGGACCTGCTCGGCAATGATTTTGGAGGTGCCGGGAAAGGCGATGCTCTCGCCGACCCCCAACATCACGCGCAGCACCAGCAGCGACAGGAAGCCGCCGACAAAGCCCATCAGCAAGGTCGCGACTGCCCACAGCAGCAGGCCAACGGTCATCAGCCGATAGACATTGAACCGGTCGCACAGCCAGCCGACCAGCAGCTGCACCGGCCCGTAAATCCAGAAGAAGGCGGAGGCGACCAGCCCGAACTCGGTGGCGGACAGGCCGAGGTCGCCCTGCATCAGCGGCGCCGCAATCCCCACCGCGCCGCGATCGACATAATTGAGGAACACGGCGGCGCCGAGGAGGAAGATCAGTGCGCGGTTGAGGCTTTTCGCCATTGCCAATGTCGCCATTTGAAGCCCCCGGTTTTTTGCCGGAGGCTATACGGATGGTCTGGCATTCGCCAGTATTCAGCCTGTGCAATCCGCCACAACATCGACGCCGCTAGGCAACAGGATCCTGAAGGTCGATCACGCCGGCGAGCATGGCGCAATCAGCGTGTATCGCGCCCAACGCTGGATTGCACGGTGGCGATCGCCGTCGATGGTACCGGAGTTGAACGAATTCCTGACGCACGAGCGCAGGCATCGGGACCTATTCGCGGCGGAGATGGGGCGGCGCGATGTGCCCCGTTGCCGAAGCTTCCATCTTTGCGGGATCGGCGGATCGGCCCTTGGGTTGATAACCGGCCTAGCAGGAAGCAAGGCCATTGCGGCAACGACTGTTGCCATAGAAGCGGTGGTTTTGCGCCACCTTGATGAGCAAGTTGCCGATCTGATGATCTCCGATCCTGCTGCGGCAGCAACCATCAAGCAGATCATTGCCGACGAGCACAGCACCACGATTCATCGTTGAGCCATTTCGATCGGGGATCGCTTCTCTATCGCGGGATCAGGGCTGTGGTTTCTGGCTCTACCGAATTGGTAATCTGGCTCGGAATGAAACTCTAAAAGCCGCCCTTCATCGCCGCGATCAACCGCCCCAGCATGCCCGTCGCCGGCTTATTCTGGGTCACGCCAACCAGCGCCAGGTCGCGGATGTCGCCGGTGCCGCTCGCCGCCAGCTGGGCCAGGCCGACCAGGGTCGAGAAGCCCGGGCCGCTATGCGCCTCGGGCAGGCCGGTGATGGTCTTGGGCCGGCCAACGCGGACCGCCCGGCCGAGCACGCCCTGCATATAATCGGCAATGTTCTTCAGCTCCGCCCCGCCGCCGGTCAGCACCACCTGGCGCCCGACGGGGCCGGAGAAGCCCAGCTCCTTCAGCGCCCGTTCGATCTCATTGGTGATCTGCTCGGTGCGCTGGCGGATGACGGTGATCAGCTGGGCATGAGTGATGCGCAGCGGCTCGCCGGCTTCGTCGCCGCCGATTGGAGCCGCCTCGATCATCTCATGATTGTCGCGCGGGCTCGTCATCGCCGAGCCGAAGCGGCATTTCATCCGCTCCGCTTCGCGCCGCTGCACGGCGAAGGCGCAGGCGATGTCGTCGGTGACGTCCTTGGCACCCAGCGGGATCGAGCGGAGCCCGACCAGCATGCCGCCGGCGTGGAGCGAGACATTGGTCACCTCCGCGCCCAGTTCGACCAGCGCCACGCCGAGCTCGCGCTCCTCGGGTGTCAGGCAGGCCAGCGCCGCAGCTACCGGGGAGGCGACGATCGCCTGCACGCCAAGGTGGGCGGAGCGAATCACATAGTCGATGTTTCGGAGCGGTGCCGGGTCGGCCGCGACGACGTGGATGTCGACACCCAGCCGGTGCGCGTGGAGGCCGATCGGGTGCGATACCCCCTCGACCCCGTCGATGGTGTAAAGCGCCGGATGGGCGTGAAGCACGACCTGTCCGTTGCGGTCGATCGCGCCCTTCCCCGCCGACAGCAGCTCGTCGATGTCCGACTGCTCGACCTGGTGGCCGCCCAGCTCGACCTCGACATTGGCGATGTCGCTGACCAGCCCGCCGGCGGCAAAGCTGGCCCAGACATCGTCAATCGTGACGCCGCTAATCCGCTCGGCGATCTCGACGGCCTCGCGCACCGCGACTTCGCTGGCCTCCATGTCGGTGACGTAGCCGCGCTTGACCCCGCGGCTCTCGCGCTGGCCGGTGCCGAGCACGCGCAGGCGCCCGTCGCCGTCGCGGGTCACGATCAGCGCGCTGACCTTGGACGAGCCGATGTCGAGCGCGGCGATGAGGGGCTGGTCGGAATCGGCCATTCTGCTTGGTATTAACTCTCTGACACGGGTTCGGGAACGATCGGCTCGCCCGGCTCGCGCGGCAGGCGGACGGTCATCTTGCCCGGGATGCGAAGGTCGAAGCGGAGGATGCCGCGGCCGAGCAGGCCGGCCGACTTGTCCATCTTGGCAAAACGGGTCAGCGCGGCGGCGGCGAGCTGATCGCCCTCCGGCAGGGACACGGTCTCGCCCGACTGGAAGCTCAGGTCCCAGCGCCGCTGACCGACCCATGTTGCGGAGACCAGCTGGGCCTTCAGCGTCGGTGCCTGGCCCAGCAGGCGGTCGAGCGTGACGGCATGTTCGTTCGCCCCCTTGCCGATCAGCAGCGGCAGGTCCGGCATCTGGCTGACCGGCACCCGGTCGAGCACCACGCCTTCCTGGTCGATCAGGGTCAGCCGGTCCTCGTCCTGCCACAGCGCCGCCGGTTCGCGCTCGACAATGTCGATCACCAGCGTATCGGGGAAGCGGCGCGACACGCGGGCGTCCTTGACCCAACCATATTCGAGCAGCCGCTGGCGGATCGCGGTGACGTCGAGCAAGGGCATCGCCGTGGTCTTCTGATCGGCCGCAAGCTCATAGACCGGGCGCGGGTCCATCCGCCTTATGCCTCGCACGTCGATGCTCTTCACCCGGAAGCCCGCATCCCCGACCGCTTCGCCGGCCGCGGTTCCGACTTTGGCAGGAACGTCGAGCGCGTAAAGCGCCGTGGCAGCGATCGCGACGACGAACAGGCCGAATGCCCAGCCGGCGATGCGGTTCGCCTCGGCTTGCTTGACCGGCAGCTTCGACGCCAATTTCTTCGGGACGGAGACGCGCGATGCCGGCTTTCGCCGAGCCTGGCCCGACGCCCCCCGCCGGACATGGGCCGCGCTCACGTCTCGGCGACCTCCCTTACCTTGGCGTCGGCGAGCGCCTCGGCGACGATCCGCTCACACAGCTCAGCATAGCTAATGCCGCGCTGCTTGGCCTGCTCGGGCACCAGGCTGAGTGGGGTCATCCCAGGCTGGGTGTTGACCTCGAGCAGGTAGACGCCGGCCTCGCCCTGCGTATCGTCCCAGCGGAAATCGCTGCGCGATGCGCCCTTGCAGCCGAGCAGCCGGTGCGCCGCCAAGGCCATGTCCATCATTTCCTGGGCCACGTTCTGCGGGATCTGGGCCGGGCAGACATGCTCGGTCAGGCCGTCGGTATATTTGGCGTCGAAGTCGTAGAAGCCCTGCACCGGCTTCAGCTCGGTGACGCACAGCGCCTCGTCGCCGAGCACCGCGACGGTGAGCTCGCGACCCTTGATGAAGGGCTCGGCCAGCAGCCGCTCGAAATGCAGCCATGGCCCTTCGGCCCTGGCGCTGATCGGATGGCCGTAATTGCCCTCGTCGGTAACGATCGCGACGCCGACCGAGCTGCCCTCATTGACGGGCTTCAGCACATAGGGCCGCGCCATCGGGTCGCCCTCGTAGAGCGATTTGCTCTCGACCACCTTGCCCTTGGGCAT
>DASWTR010000052.1:0-3186 GCA_036402035.1 Sphingomicrobium sp. | reverse complement strand
GGAGGTCCGTGTCCGGGTCGATTTCGCGCTGGGGAAATAGGCAGGCGTAGCGAGGCTTGCGTTTCGGGTCCGAAATGCGCCTGATGCGCCGATGCCGCGACATTCCCACCTCCGCGATCACAGTGAGCAAGCCGATCACAGCGTAAGCCCGCTGGAGCTGTTCTTCGACCTGGTGTTCGTCTTCGCGGTCACCCAGCTGTCGCATTATCTGCTCGAGCATCACGACCTGGCAGGTGCGCTCCAGACGCTAGTGATGTTCCTCGCCGTGTGGTGGGCCTGGATGTATACCGCATGGGCGACCAACTGGCTCGATCCCAACAAAACCCCGGTCCGCATCGTCCTGCTATTGGTGATGCTGCTCAGCATGGTGATGTCGAGCGCGGTACCGGCCGCCTTCGGTCCGCTTGGCATCGCCTTTGCCCTCGCCTATGTCGCCATTCAGGTCGGCAGGACCGCCTACACCGCCTGGGCTCGGGAAGGGCTGATGGGCGGAGAATCAAGCAACTTGGCGCGCGCCACACTCTATTTCATCGCGTCGGCTGCCCTGTGGATCACCGGCGGCCTGGACCCCGACCCGATGCGGCGGCTGATGTGGTGGACCGGGGCGTTGGCGGTCGAATATGCCGGCCCCTTCACCTTCTTCCATGTGCCCGGCATCGGCCGGTCGACTCCGCAAGAATGGCAGATCAGCGGCGCCCATATGGCCGAGCGGGCCGGCCTGTTCATCATCATCGCGCTGGGTGAAGGGATCATAATGACCGGCGCGACCTTTGCCGATCTTCCGCCTTCGATGCCCGCGGTCCTTGGATTCCTGAGCGCCTTCGTTGGATCGGTCGCGATGTGGTGGATCTATTTCGACGTTGGCGCCCGCCGCGGCAGCGAGCGGATCGAGCATGACGACCGCCCGGGTCTGATCGGGCGGCAGGCCTACACCTATGGCCATATCCCGATCGTCGCCGGGATCATCGTGCTGGCCGTCGCCGACGAGCAGGTCCTGGTCCACCCCACCGGTCACCTCGAACCATTTTACATCGCCGCGGTCGTCGGTGGCGGGCTGCTGTTCATCGGCGGTACGATGATCTTTAAGCGAATGACGAGCGGCCAGAGTTTCTGGCCGCTATCGCACTGCGTCGGCCTCGGCCTGTTCGCGCTACTCGGCGTGTGGGCCTATCTGGCGCATCCCGCGCCCCTGACGCTTCACCTCGCCGCGACCGCGGTCTTCATCGTCATCGCCGCTTGGGAATGGGGCTCGTTCCACGGCGGCTGGGTCGAGCGCTTCGCCCATCTGCGCGAGCCCAAGGGCTAGTCGATCAGGTCAAAGGCGCCAATGAACGTTTCGACGCCGGCGATGCCTTCCAGTTCGGCATCAAGCCGGCGATAATCATCGCCGCGGCTCGACTGGAACTGCTCGAAGTCGTTTGCTGACTTCCAATGATCGGCAGTGAGATAGCTGCCGTCCTCGGCGCGCCATAGCTCGGTCCGGATGAAGCCCGGCGCGGTCGCGAACAGCTTCGCCCAATCGCCGTCGCCTTTGTATGCGTCGAGGAAACGACCCTCTTGCTCGGCGCGAACCTCGAACTTCCATAACCGCAGATGCGTCATGCGAACGCGCTCGCACCCTTGAGAAGCTGCCACGCCTCAATCACCTGCCCTAGCTTCTTTTCGTGACTGCGGTCGCCGCCGTTGCGGTCGGGATGGTAGCGGCGGACCAGCTCCGAATAGCGCTTCCGCACCTTATGCAGGTCGGTATCGTCCTTTAGCCCGAGCACCCCAAGCGCATGCCGTTCCTTCGCTGTGAAACGGTCGATCGCGCGCCGCCGCCCTTCGGGTCGGAAACGCGCAGCGATCGCGTCGAGCGGGTCGGAGAAATCGCGCCACGCAGGGCCGGTGTCGGCGCCGGTATGGGCGAAGGCGCGTGTCGCACGCTCCCAACCGGCGATCGGAGATTGCGCCGCTTCGATCTCCTCAGGGCTCATGCCATCGAAGAAATTATATTTGGCGTTGTGCTCACGCACATGCTCGAGACACAGCAGTCGCCAGCGGCCTGGGCCGTCGAAGTCGGACGGAGTCAGCGGCGCCCGGAACTCGCCCGGCTCGCGGCAGCCGGGCACGGAGCAGCGGGCCTCGGCGCCCTCCACCCGTCCGTGCCACTTGGTCTGCCGTGTCGCCACTTGTATCCCGCTCCTCAAACGCCTCTATATAGTGTCGATGCACGATGCCGCCACCGGACCCGTCGCCCGCGAAATGATCGAGCGTCTGACCGCCGCCCTGGCACCGACCAGGCTGAACCTCGAGGACCAGAGCCACCAGCATATCGGCCACGCCGGGCACGACCCGCGCGGCGAGAGCCATTTCGCGCTGACCATCGAAAGCTCCGCCTTCGCCGGGCTGAACAGGGTCGAACGGCAACGCAAAGTCTATGCCGCGCTCGGCGAGCTGATGCGCGAACGCGTCCACGCGTTGACGATCAAGGCCAGCGCGCCCGGAGAAAATTAAGCCACAGATCACGAGGGGGAGCTTGTTCGATGAAGGCTTGGCTTGGGGGAATTGCGACGATTTGCCTGGTAATCGGCCTCGCCGGCTGTTCTCAGCAGGAGGAACGGGCGGACGATCTCAAGACGTTCGACGCCGCCGAAGAAATCTCGGCCGATTCCGGCGCGCAGCGTGCCCCGGGGATCGTGCCCACCGCGGCGCCCGGCGTGGCGTTCAACTACCGCTACGGCTTCCGCCTGCCCGACGCCAACATCAGCGCCGCCCAGGAAACGCACGCCGCCGCTTGCGAGAAGCTTGGCCTGACCCGCTGCCGGATCACCGGCATGACCTATCAACTCGACGACCGCGACCGGGTCGATGCGACTTTGGCCATTTCGATCGACCCGTTGCTGGCGCGCGCGTTCGGGCGCGACGCCATTGCCGTGATCGAGAAACAGGACGGCCGGCTGCGCTATGCCGAGATCACCGGCGAGGACCAGAACCCCGCGCTTGACGACGCGGCGCGTCGCCAGGGAAGTGCCAACCAGCGCATCGCCCAGCTCGAGGCCGAGCTGGCCAGGGCGAAGGGCGAGAATGAGCGCGTCCAGCTGCGCGAGCAGATCCGCCAACTGCGCGCGGAAATCGAGCAGGCCCAGAACCAGGCCACGCAGAGCGAAGCAATGATCCGGCGTACGCCGATGACCTTCACCTATC
>DASWTR010000051.1:0-5675 GCA_036402035.1 Sphingomicrobium sp. | reverse complement strand
TGGTGGTGGTGACCAAGTCGACGGTGCCGGTCGGCACCGGCGACCGGATCGCCGAGCTGCTCAAGGAAAAGGGCGCACCGGACGGCGTGTCGGTCGCCTCCAACCCCGAGTTCCTGCGCGAGGGCGCCGCGATCGCCGACTTCAAGCATCCCGACCGGATCCTGGTCGGCGCCGAGGATGACCAGGCGCGGGAAGTGCTGGCCGAAATCTATCGGCCTTTGTTCCTCAATCGTGCGCCGATGCTGTTCACTTCGCGGCGCACGGCCGAGCTGACCAAATATGCGGCCAACGCCTTCCTTGCCACCAAGATCAGCTTTATCAACGAGATGGCCGACCTGTGCGAGGCGGTTGATGCCGATGTACAGGATCTGGCCCGCGGGATCGGGCTCGACAACCGCATCGGCCCGAAGTTCCTCCACGCCGGCCCCGGCTACGGCGGCAGCTGCTTCCCAAAGGACACGCTGGCGCTGCTCAGGACAGCCGACGAGGCGGGGGTCGCACAGCGGATCGTGTCGACCGTGGTCGAGGTCAACGATCGCCGCAAGCAGGCGATGGCGGGCAGGGTCAGCGAAGCGCTTGGTGGCAGTGTGGCGGGCAAGCGCATCGCGGTGCTCGGCCTGACCTTCAAGCCTAATACCGACGACATGCGCGACGCCCCATCGATCCCGCTGATCGAGGGGCTGCTGGCCGATGGCGCGAGCGTCGCCGCGTTCGACCCTGTCGGCCGCGAGCAGGCCGAGAAGCTGCTTCCGCCGATCGACTATGCGGCATCGGCCGAGGCAGCCGCCGACGGCGCCGACGCGCTGGTGATCGTCACCGAATGGGACGAGTTCCGGGCGCTCGACCTCGAGGACATCGCGGCACGGATGCGCGGCCGCATACTGGTCGACCTGCGCAATATCTACGACCGGCGGGAGGCCGAGGAGGCGGGACTCGACTATCGCGGCGTCGGCCGCGGCCGGCCCCAATAGCGCGGGCGATGCGGCTGCTGGCAGGGATCGAGACCGGCGGGACCAAGATTCTCGCCCGTATTTGCGAGATCGACAGCGGCAAGACGGTGGCCGAGGGCCGGTGGGAAACGGGTTCGCCGGAGAAGGCCATCGACGATCTCGCCGGTTTTCTGACCGAATTGCCGGACGGCGCGGCGCTCGCCGCTGTCGGTCTGGCGGCTTTCGGGCCGCTGATCGTCGATCCGGCGGCTTCGGACTATGGCCGGATGCTGGCCACTTCCAAGCCGGGATGGACGGGACACAATTTGCGGAGCGAGCTGGAGCGGCGAACGGGGGTACCGGTCAGTGTCGACACCGATGTCAACGCAGCGGCCATCGCCGAGCAGCAGCTCGGCGCTGGCGGGGGGCTGCCCAGCATCGCCTATGTGACTGTGGGAACCGGCATTGGTGCGGGCCTGGCCATTGATGGCAAAAGCCTCAAAGGCGCACTTCATCCCGAGGTAGGTCACCTTCGTCTCACCCGTCTCCCCGGCGACGAAATGATTAGCACTTGCCCGTTCCATGCCGATTGTGCCGAAGGGCTGGTGTCGGGGCGTGCCGTCCGCAAGCGGCTGGGCGAAGGTCGAGCGCTGGCGGACGACGTGGCGGTCATCGAGATCGTTGCGGCCTATCTCGGGCAGCTTGCCGCAGCGCTGGTGCTGACTTGGTCGCCGCACCGCATCGTCTGGGGCGGCGGAGTGATTGGCGCGGCGCCCCTGACCGATCTCATCGGCTCCAACTTGCGCAAAGCCCTAGGCGGATATGGCGTAGGCGTCGCTGTTACCCGTCCTGATTTTTGCGTGGCCGCCGCGCTGGAACATGCCGGCCTCGAAGGCGCGCTGCTGATGGCGCGCCAGCGGGCGGGCTAGGCGATCTCGCGGACCAGCTGCTCCAGATTGATCGGCTTGCGGATCACCGGCACCGTGGAGCGGGCGACGGCGACCGAATCCTCGTCGGCATAGCCGGTCATCAGCAGCGCCCGGATCGACGGCCGCCGCTCGACCGCGGTACGGATCGTGTCGAGCCCGTTCATGCCCGGCATGGCGAAATCGGTCAGCAGCACGTCATAGTCGCCACTTCCGTTCAGCCGATCGAGCGCGCTGCGCCCGTCGGCCACCTCGTCGACCTTGAACCCGAGTTCCCGCAACTGCTCGGCGAGCACCGTGCGCACGGCCTGGTCATCGTCCACCAGCAACACGCGCCGCGACGTCTCAATCGGATGCGGGTCGACCGGCGAGTTCAGTTTTTCCGCTGCCGGGGACGCTGTCGACGGTACGACCAGTTCGACCGTTGTGCCCTTGCCTGCGGGGCTTTCGATCCGCATTCGGCCGCCAGACTGCTGGACGAAGCCGGCGACCATCGACAGGCCAAGACCGGTTCCCTTGCCGGCCTCTTTGGTCGTGAAGAAGGGCTCGGTGACGCGGCCCATCAGCTCTTGCGGGATGCCCCCACCCTGGTCGCTGACGCGGATGCGGACATATTGTCCCGCAGGGAGATCATCGCTGCCGCCCGCCGCCACGTCGAACCCGTCGATCGCGACCCGGACGCTGCCGCCCTGCGGCATCGCGTCGCGCGCGTTGATCAGAAGATTGACCAGCGCAAGCTCGAGCTGGGACTTGTCGGCATAGAGATTATGGATGTCGTCGGCGCACGACCAGTCGACACTGACCGTTCCGCCCAGCGTGTGCTCGACCAGCCCTGCGACCGATTTGATCAGCGCCTTGGGGTCGACGCTGGCTGGGGTCAGGTCCTGCTTGCGGGCGAAGGCCATCATTCGCCGGACCAGCTCGGCGCCTTGCTCGGCGGCGTGGCGCATTTGCATGACCAGCTGCTGCTCCCGATCCTCGAGCCGGATGCGCCGTTCGAGCAGATAAAGTCCGCCCAGCACCGCCGATAGAAGATTGTTGAAGTCGTGGGCGACGCCGCCGGTCAGCTGCCCGATCGCGTCCATCTTCTGGGCCTGGAGCAGGCGGTTCTCCAGGTTCCGCTGCTCGGTGACGTCGATCAGCGTGCCGGCGAATTCACCCTGGCCATCGTCCTTCACCAGCACCGCCTGGTCGTGGAAATGGCGATAAGTATCGTCGAAGTGCAGCCAGCGATACTCGATCGACAATCGCCCGGTCGCGAGGCGATCCTCAAGCGCAGCCAGCACCCGGTGCCGATCCTCCGGGTGGATCCGTTGCTGCCACAGGTCGGGATCGGCCTGGACCTGGTCGAAGGTAAAGCCGGTCATCGCCGGCAAGTCGCCGCTGACGAAACTGGGATGGCGGGGATTGGCGTCGCGCGATTCCATGTAGAGCAGGATCGGCAGGGATTCGATGATCGCTGCCTGACGCTTGCGGCTGGCCTCCAACTCCCGCTCGGCCTGCAGGCGGGCAAGTTCGGCCTGGTAATGGGCGTCGCGCAGCTCATGCTCGGCGCGGCTCGCTTCCTCGACCTGAACCCGGGTCAGATAGAGATCGACGAACACGCCGACTTTCGACTTCAGGATCAGCGGGTCGACCGGCTTGAACACATAGTCGACCGCGCCCATCGAATAGCCGCGCATCAAATGCTCGGTTTCCTTGTTCACCGCCGACAGGAAAATGATCGGGATGCGCGAGGTCTGGTCGCGTTTGCGGATCAGTCCGGCGGTTTCGTAGCCGTCCATGCCCGGCATGAACACATCCAGCAGGATGACCGCGAATTCACCCTTCAGCAGGTGGCGCAGGGCTTCCTGTCCCGACGTCGCCGTAACCACCTGGGCGAGGTCCTTCAGCACCTCCGAAACGGCGAGCAGGTTGCGCTCGTCGTCATCGACCACCAAAATTCGCGCCTTGGGCGCGGAACGCTTACGCACTTTGTCTTCTCTCGAAATTCGACGTGGAATAGTCATCGGCCTCAGGCAACTTTCGCCGTCCGCTTCGGTCTGAGGTGGGCCCGCTGGCTACGGGAACGCCCGATCCAAACCCGGACCAGAGCAAGCAAAAGGTCGATATCGACCGGCTTGGCGATATAATCCGATGCCCCGGCGTCGAGGCATTTCTGGCGGTCGCCCTTCATCGCCTTCGCGGTCACCGCGACCAGCGGGACGTTGGCGATCTCCGGCATTTCTCGGATTCGCCGCATGGTCTCATAGCCGTCCATGTCGGGCATCATGATGTCGACCAAAGCGACGTCGATCCCGGGGTTGGTCCTGAGAATCTCGATACCGTCGGCGCCGCGTTCGGCGTGCATCACCTTCACGTCGAAGGCCTCGAGCACGCTGGTCAGCGAGTAGATGTTGCGGATGTCGTCATCGATGATGAGAATGCGGCTGCCGGCCAGCTCGGGGATCGGCTCGCGCCGCGTCCTGCCGCCGGATTTGGCCGTTGCCGGCTTCGACTTCTTTTTCGTCACCACGGCCGTGTCGGCGATCGATTTGAACAGCCCGCTCAGCTGATCGCGGTCCGCCGGCTTCTCCGTCACCCCGCTGGCACCGATGGTCAGCGCGTGATTGGCCTGTTCTGCACCGGAAATGACGTGAACGGGGATGTCGGCAGTGTCAGGGTCGTGGCGCAGCAGGTCCAGCAGCACGAACCCGTCGATGTCCGACAGGCCAAGATCGAGCGTGACCGCACTCGGCTGCATCTTGCGGACCATCGCCACCGTCCCTGAGCCCGCGGACGAAATCACGCCCTTGAGGCCTTGCTCATGCGCCAGCTCCAGCAGCACGCCGGCGAAAGTCGGATCGTCCTCGACGATCAGCACGAACGGTTGGCCGTCCAGCTCGTCGCGATCGTCGGGCGGGGCGTAGCTGGTCGTCACTGGAAGCTCGGCGGGGGCCGGAACGTCCGTCGGGACAGCCGGGATCGCGAGCGGCCCTGCCAGCGACTGTTTGGGCACATAGAGGGTGAAGGTCGATCCTTCGCCCGGGGTTGAGCGAACCTGCAGCTCGCCGCCCAGCAAACGGGCGATCTCGCGGCTGATCGAGAGGCCGAGGCCGGTACCGCCATATTTGCGGCTGGTGGTGCCGTCGGCTTGCTGGAATGCCTCGAAGATTAGCCGCTGCTTCTCCTGCGGAATGCCGATGCCGGTATCGCGGACCGAGATTTCGACCGCTTCATCGACTTCGCGCAGCACCGGATGGTTCGGGCTCCAACCACCGCTGGCAGCGCGTACCTGCAGCGTGACGCCGCCTTGCGACGTGAATTTGAAGGCGTTGGACAGGAGGTTGAGGACGATCTGCTGCAGGCGCTTCTCATCGGTGCGGATGGTCGGCGGAAGCGCTTCGTCGAAATCGACCTCGAACGACAGCCCCTTCTCCGATGCCAGCTGGCGGAAGGTCCGCTCCATATGCTGCTTGAGCCCGGCCAGCGGCATGTCGCCGATTTCGATCGAGACGGTGCCGGACTCGATCTTCGACAGGTCGAGGATGTCATTGATCAGGTTGAGCAGGTCGGTGCCGGCGCTGTGGATGGTGCGCGCGAACTCGGTCTGCTTCTCGTTGAGGTTGCCCTGCTGGTTGTCGGCCAGCAGCTTGGACAGGATCAGCAGCGAGTTGAGGGGAGTGCGCAACTCGTGGCTCATATTGGCCAGGAACTCGGATTTGTACTTGGAGGTTAGCGCGAGCTGCTCGGCCTTCTCCTCGACCGCGCGACGGGCCATTTCGATTTCGAAATTCTTGGCCTCAACCTGGCGCTTCTCATTTTCGAGCAGCTGCGCCTT
>DASWTR010000050.1:0-4027 GCA_036402035.1 Sphingomicrobium sp. | reverse complement strand
CCGTCGGTCAGGTTCACCGCATTGCCGAACGCGACGATGACGAAGGCGCCGAACGCGATATAACCCCAGCTCAGGTCGATCACCGCGCCCTGCACGAACGGAACATAGAGATAGGTGCCGGAGCTACGCACCATCAGCCAGGTGGCCAGGCCAGCGATGATGAACTCCAGCAGCAGCCGAGTACGCCCCTTCAGGCCGGCATGGTGCGCCTTCTTGACCTTATCGTAATCGTCGAGGAAGCCGATCAGCCCGAACCCCGCCGTCACCAGCAGGCAGGCCCAGACATAGGGGTTGGCGAGGTCCATCCACAGCAGCACCGAGATGCCGACCGAGATCAGGATCAACAGACCGCCCATGGTCGGGGTGCCGCGCTTGGCGAGGTGGCTCTGCGGCCCATCGGCGCGGATCGGCTGGCCCTTGCCCTGCTTAGCGCGCAGCCAGTTGATGAATACCGGCCCGAGCAACAGGCCAATCGCCAGCGCGGTCGCGGTCGCCGCACCTGCGCGGAAGCTGATGTAGCGGATGAGGTTGAGAAGCCCCGGGAACCCAAGCTGCTCGGCCAATATGTAGAGCATTAGTGCCGGGACCCCTCTCCAGCGTTTGCCAGTTGCAGGCCCCCTGCCATTCGTTCGACCAGCTTCGCAAGCCCGATCGAGTTGGAGGCCTTGACCAGCACAGCATCGCCCGGCCGGACCAGCCCGCTGAGGATGCGCGTTGCGTCCTCGACGTTGCTGGCGCGGTCCACGGTCACGCCATCGAGCGCCCGTTCGAGCGGCCGCATATCCTCGCCGACCAGGATCAGCCGATCGATCTTGGCGTCGCGCACCGACGGTGCCAGCCCGGCATGAAGCTCATCGGCATGGTCGCCCAGTTCGCGCATCGGACCGAGCACCGCGATCCGCCGCTCGACGCCTTGCTCCTCGCCCAGCGCCTTCAGCGTCGCCGCCATCGATGCTGGGTTGGCGTTGTAGCTTTCGTCGATCAGCAGATAATGGCCGCCGTCGACCTTGAGCCGGTGCCGTTCGCCGCGGCCCTTCAATCCACCCATGTCGGCCAGCGCCAGTCCCGCAACCGCCAGGTCCGCGCCCGCCGCTTCGACCGCCGCGAGAACGGCCAGCGAGTTCATCACCCAATGCTCGCCGCGCTGGGCGATGGTGTAGGTTAGCTCGCTGTCGACCAGTCGGGCGGTGACCAGGCTGCCGCCATTGTCGGACCGGACCGCGTGCAGCGCCGTCACATCCGCGTCGCCATGCCCGAAGGTGATGGTTCGGCCGGCGTAGGGGCGAGCGCCCTTCACCAGCCGGTCCCGATAGGGCGTGTCCTCGGGGATGATCGCGACCCCTTCGGGCTCCAACCCTTCGAAAATCTCGGCCTTGGCGTCGGCAATCGCTTCCATCGAGCCGAGAAATTCGATGTGGGCCGAGGCGATCGTCGTGATCAGCGCGATGTGCGGACGCACCAGCCGGGTCAGCGCGGCGATCTCGCCCTTGGCGCTCATCCCCATTTCCAGCACCGCAAACTCGCTGTCGCGCGGCATCCGGGCGAGGCTGAGCGGCACGCCGGTATGGTTGTTGTAGCTTTTGACCGAACGATGGACCTTACCCCGAGCGAACCGTTCCAGCGCGGCATAAAGCGCCTCCTTAGTGGACGTCTTGCCGACCGATCCGGTCACTCCAAAAATTGTGCCATCACAACGATTGCGCGAAGCAACAGCAAGATCGGTCAAAGCCTTCGGGACGTCAGCGACGAGGATATGAGGCCCGTCGACCGGTTTCGACACCAACGCGCCGGAGGCTCCCGCTGCAAGCGACTTGGCGACATAGTCATGTCCATCGGCCACCGTCCCCGGCATGGCGACGAACAGCCAGCCATGCTCCACCTCGCGGCTATCGAAGGTGACGCCGGTTACGTCGAAGGGGGCACCGTGGAGCGTGCCCCCGGTTGCGGCGAGGATTTCGTCGGAGGTCCAGAGGGGCATCATTGAGATTCCTCCCTGCCGCGAAGCGGTGGGGAGGGGAACCATGCGTAGCATGGTGAAGGGGTAAATGAACCGGGCTCGGTTACCCCTCCACCACCCTTCGGGTGGTTCCCCTCCCCATCAGTGATGGGGAGGAATTTCACGCCGCGCATTCCCGCGCCACGGTCACATCGTCAAACGGAAGCACCTGGTCTCCAACTATCTGCCCCTGCTCATGGCCCTTGCCGGCCACCAGCACAATGTCCCCGGCCATCGCCATACCAATCGCCTCTGCGATCGCCGCCCCCCGGTCGCCGACCTCGATCGCGCCCGGTGCGCCGGCCAGCACGGCTTTGCGGATCTTCGCCGGGTCCTCGCTGCGCGGATTGTCGTCTGTGACGATGACTACGTCCGACAGCCGCGCCGCGACCGCGCCCATTTCCGGTCGCTTGCCCTCGTCGCGGTCGCCGCCAGCGCCGAGCACGATGATCAGTCGCCCCTCCACATGAGGCCGAAGGGCGGCGATCGCTGCCTCGATCGCATCGGGTGTATGGGCATAGTCGACATAGACCGGCGCGCCAGTGCGGCTGATCACCGCCCGCTCGAGCCGCCCGCGCACTGGCGCCACGCGGCCCATGCAGGAAAGCGTCGTCGCCCAGTCACCACCCGTCGCCAGCACCAGGCCTGCGGCGGTAAGCACATTGTTCATTTGATATGCGCCAATCAGCGGCAGGCCGAGCTTATGTTCCCTGCCTTCATGGCGCAGCACCAGTTGCTGGCCGAGCGGCGTCGACTGGCGCGACATCAGCTCGATCGTCTCGGCTTCGGGGCCGACGGTAATCAGCTTGAGCCCGCGCCGCCTGGCACGGTCGATCACTTCGCCAGACCTGGGATCGCCGGTCCACACCACCGCGGTGCCGTCTGCTTCGGTTACCTCGTCGAACAACCGCATCTTGGCGGCGAAATAGGCGTCCATCGAGGGGTGATAATCGAGGTGGTCGCGCGACAGATTGGTGAAGGCGGCGGCTCTCACCGGCACGCCTTCCGCCCGATACTGGTCGAGGCCATGGCTCGACGCCTCATAGGCGACATGGCTGATCCCCATCCGCTTGAGGCCCGCCATGTTGGAAAGGAAGGTGACGATGTCCGGAGTGGTCAGGCCCGTTGTCACCTGGTCGTCCGCTGTCGTGACGCCGAGCGTCCCGATCGACGCCGAGCGATGCCCGGCCATGCGCCATAGCTGCCGGGTGAGCTCGACGGTCGACGTCTTGCCGTTGGTTCCGGTGACGGCGACGATCGTCTCCGGGTAAGGCGCGTAATATTTCGCGGCCAGCTCGGCGAACAGCTTCCGCGGCTCGTCGGCAGAGAGGTGCGGCACGCCTTCGACCAGCGCCTCGATCCGCGCGACCACCGCCACCGCGCCGCGCCTCACCGCCTCGGCAATGAATTCCTCACCGTTGAAGCGCGAGCCCCGGAAGGCGCCGAAGATATTGCCCGGCGCGACCTTGCGGTGGTCAAGCGCGAAGCCGGTGACTCGGGAATCGCTCGCGACGCCGGCGAGTTCGCTCAGGAGCATGCGATCAATGCTCCTTGCGGATATAGGGCAGCACCTTGGCCAGGTTCGGCTCGCGGCGCTTGTCCGGCCGGACGCCGAGCATCGGCGCGATCCGGCTGACGGTCTTGCTGACCACCGGCGCGACGTTCCAGCCGGCGGTGCGGAATCCGAACGTCTCGGCGGTGGCCTTGGGTTCGTCGAGCATGACAACGATCACATAGCGCGGCTCGTCCATCGGGAACACACCGGCGAAGGTCGTCACGACCAGCGAGCGGTTGTGGTATTTCTCGGCCGTGCCGGTCTTGCCGCCGACTCGATAGCCCGGCGCGTCGGCCTTCCGGCCCGTGCCCTCGGTCACCACCAGCCGAAGCAGTGCCCGCATCTTGTAGCTGGTCTCCTCGCTGAACACGCGGTGGCCCTTGCCCGGCGCATGGTTGCGGTCGACCTTCAGCAGCGTCGCCGGGCGATAGATGCCGCCGTTGAACAGGGTCGCGTAGCCGGTGGCGAGGTGCAGC
>DASWTR010000049.1:0-2454 GCA_036402035.1 Sphingomicrobium sp. | reverse complement strand
CTTCGGGGCCGGGCCGGCCAGCGCAGGCTTCACCGCGCCGTTCGACATCAGATAGCCGTGGACGTCGTTGGTGAAGGCCGCGAGGTCTTCCTGGATCGACTTGTTGCGACGGATCAGCCAGTTGTAGGCGAGCACCGCCGGCACCGCGACGACCAGACCGAGGGCGGTCATGATCAGCGCTTCGCCGACCGGACCGGCGACGGTCGAGATCGACGCCTGGCCCGACGCACCGATCTTGATCAGCGCGCGGTAGATGCCGATGACGGTGCCGAACAGGCCGATGAACGGGGCGGTCGAACCGACGGTGGCGAGGAAGGCCAGGCCTTCGCCGAGGCGGTTGACGATCGAGCCCTGCGAGCGCGCGAGCGAACCCGCCATCCAGTCATGCTGGTCGACCGGGTCCGTCAGCTTGCCGTGCTGGTCCTGGGCGATCAGCGCGTCCTCGACGATCGCGCGATAGGCGCTGCGCTGCTCCAGCTTGTTGGCCGCCTCGCGCAGGTTCGGCGCGTTCCAGAAGCTGGCACGGACCTTGTTAGCCTGGCTCATGATCTTCTGCTGCTGCAGCAGCTTGGTGAACAGGATGTAGAAGCTGAACACCGACATGCCGACGAGGATGATGAAGACGGTCCAGCTGATCAGTCCGCCTTCGTGCAGAGCCTGCATCAGGCCATAGGGGTTATCGCCGGCGGGGGCTGCAGCGGCAGCGAGCAAGAGAGTGGCCATATGTTTGACTTTCCTATGTAAATTCTTGGTTTGGTTGGTTTAAGGCTGCTTATTCTTCCGGGAGTTCCCAGCGGATGCGCTGGGAGTAGCTGTCCGCAATCGGGTTGCCTGCCTGGTCCTTGGCCGGCGTGAAACGCGCTCGGCGGCGAAGGATGTTGCAGGTGGCCTGATCGAGCGCCGAGGATCCGGACGATCCGGTGATCGAGCAATCGGTCACGCGTCCGTCGGTGCCAATGCTCAGCCGGACGGCGGTCGTGCCCTGCTCCTCGTTGCGGATCGCCGACTGCGGATAGTCGTCAGTCGAGAACAGCGAAGTCAGGTTCGCCCTGGCCTTCGCGGCCTGGGAAACCCTCGGAGGTGGCGGTGCCGGCGGAGCCGGCGGGGCCGGCGCAGCGCGCGGCGTGATCACCGGCGGCGGCGCAACCGGGGTCGCGATGACCGGCGGTGCAACCGTGTTGGTCCGAACGATCGGCGGCGGCGCGACAACCTGCGGGGGCGGCGGCACTTCCGTCTGCTCGGGCGGGGGCGGCGGTTCCTCGGGCGGTGGCGGCGGTTCGTCCTCGACGTCGAACGTCTTCAGATCTTCAGCCGCCTTCTTGATGACGTTGTACGCAAGACCGGTCACCAAAGCATAGCCGAGGGCAATGTGGATGAGCGCCACGATGATGATCGCCGCCGTGCGGTTGGAGCTCATCTGTTTGCGATTGGCGTAGGACATTAAGCCGCAAATCTCCTCGATGATCGTTCCACGGGCCTTCTCGGAGCATGCAGTTTACGCGACCCGAGCTGTCGTGGAACCGCCAATGTACTACTGTATCATCGGCAGATACGCGCCACCCTTAATGAAGCGAAAATGGCTGCGCAACGAATTTTGTTCCGATTGCGGCAAGGTCGGCGCGGAATCATGGCGCCAACATGACATTTCCCTTACGGTTCGGGCTATTTTCCGGCGAAGGAAGCAATCTCCACGCCGACTCCCCTGGCGTCCGGGTAAATATCGGGTTTAACGCTCTTAACTCTTAGCGCCGCCACTCCGCGATAAGCCGCAACCCGCTGAAAAATCTCGTGAACCAGCGTTTCCTGAAGGTTGTAGCGGCGTTGTTGGGCGATCCGCACCACCTCGCTCCGAAGGAAGTCGTAATTCCACGCAGAATCATGATCCGCGTCGTCGGGCGGGTCGAGATTCTCGAGCCATAGCTCGACGGTGATCAGCAGGCGCTGCGGCGCCCCGACCTCGAATTCATGAAAGCCGATGTCGGTCATCACCTCGAGCGAATCGAGCAGGATCCGGCTCTGTCGGACCTTGAGATGGTCCGGAACCATCCCTTGCAACTGCGGCTCCATGACCATCAATCACGCTCCCGGGTTTGACCATCGCCCTGCGGCGACAGAAATTGAACGTCACGCTCCAGCCCCATGAACCGCTGGCCGCCATCGAGCGTCAGGGTTTCGCCGGTCGTCCCCTGCGAGCTGATCAGATAGCGGAGCGCCGCGACGACGTCCCCGACCTCGATTCCTCGCCGCAACGGGTTCAGCCCATGAACTGCTTCGAAATTGTCGGCTCCCTGTTCTCCCGAGGGAAGCATCAAAGCCGGCGCCACCGCATTCACCCGGATGCCGTTAGAGGCTAGCGCCCGTGCCGCTAGCTCAGTCAGCCCGGCCAGCGCATATTTCGACAAGGTATAGCTTAGGAAATCCGGATTGGGGCCGGCCAGCTTGGCATCCAGCAGG
>DASWTR010000048.1:0-1521 GCA_036402035.1 Sphingomicrobium sp. | reverse complement strand
GCGCCGCTCTATTGCACCCGCACCGCGTCGCGGCTGATCCGCACCTATACCGACCGGCACGGACTCAAGGACCTGGTCAAGGAACTGCTCGGCCACGACCTTTCCAAGCAGCAGCAGACCAGCGACTGGGGCGCGGCGGAGATCAACGACGCCCAGCGGGAATATGCCGCCAGCGATGTCCGCTATCTGCATCGCCTGAAGGAGCAGCTCGACATCAGGCTGGAGCGTGAGAACCGGGTCGAGCTGGCCGAGGCTTGCTTCGATTTCATTCCGGCCCGCGCGCTGCTCGACCTCGCCGGCTGGGCCGAGGTCGATATTTTCGCTCACGATGGGTGACCAGGTCACATGTCCGAAGCCGCCGACCGCAAGCATGAAATCAAGCGCCACTGGGCCGAGCCCGGCGGACGTCACGACGCGGTCATCCGGATGGTCAAGCTCGGCCTGCCGGTCGTCATCGTCTGCTTGCTTTTGCTGCTCGCCATCGCGCCGTTCGACCAACGCGGCGACGTCAGCTTCATCCTCGATAAGAATGAGGTCGAGCAGGCGCGCGAGCGGATGCGGGTGGAGCAGGCGCGCTATACCGGCGAAGACAATAAGGGCCAGAAATTCCTGATCGTCGCCGACCGCGCCGTGCAGCAGTCGAGCAATGTGCCGGTGGTGGCGATCCAGGGGATGCAGGCCAGACTCGATCTCGCCCGCGGGCCGCTCAGCATCGCCGCGCTCAGGGGCCGTTACGACCTGGAGAATGAGATGGTCGCGGTCGATGGCCCGATCCGGGTGGTCGGTCCCGATGGTTACCGGCTCGCGACGCGCGACGTGACGGTCAATCTCGACCAGCGGACGATGCAGTCGAAGGGCCGGGTCAGCGGGGAGATGCCACTCGGTCACTTCGAGGCTGGCGGGCTGAGCGCGGACCTCGACGAGCGGACGGTACGGCTGAATGGCGGGGTGCGCTTGAAAATAGTACAGGGGGCGGTCAGATGAGCGGGATGAAATTCAGGCCGATGATCGCACTTGCAGTGCTTGCCGCCGCCACGCTTGGCGCGGGCTATGCGGCTGCGCAGGAGGGAATCTCGGCGCTGAAGGGGCATGACACGCATGCGCCGATCGACGTTTCCGCCGACCGCGCCGAGGCGCAGGATCGCGCCGACCGCGCGGTGTTCGCCGGCAACGTCGTGGTCCGCCAGGGCGATCTGACCTTGCGCACGCCGCGCCTGACGCTCGCCTACAGCAACCAGGGCGGTCTCGACATCGATCGGATCGACGCCAGCGGCGGCGTGATCGTCACCTCGCCGAGCGAAACCGCTCGGGGGGATTTCGCGGTCTACAATCCCGACGAGGCGCTGATCACCATGGTCGGCAATGTCCGGCTGGAGCGCGGCGGCTCCTATCTCAACGGCGCCCGGCTGACGATCGACCTCGATACCGGTCGGGCAGTGATGGACGGCGGCTTGCGCGGTGTGAATCAGTCGGGCGGCGGCCGGGTGACCGGGCGCTTCACCGTGCCTCGGCGCACCAATT